>CAMDZY010000130.1 GCA_945910975.1 uncultured Clostridia bacterium
CCGCAAAGAAAATGATCGACAAGGGCAAGACCGAGGTTTGGGATGCCCTGGAAGATATCATCAAGGATCGCCCGGTCATGCTGAACCGTGCGCCTACGCTGCACCGTTTGGGCATTCAGGCGTTTGAGCCGGTACTGGTGGAAGGCCGCGCAATCAAGCTGCATCCTCTGTGCTGCACCGCGTTCAACGCCGACTTTGACGGCGACCAGATGGCAATTCACGTACCCCTTTCCGCCGAGGCACAGGCCGAGGCCAGAATGCTGATGCTCTCTGCCAACAACCTGCTGCGTCCGCAGGACGGCAAGCCGGTCACCGTGCCGACGCAGGATATGATTTTGGGCACCTATTACCTGACGCTTGTCCGCATGGGCAAGGCGGAAAAAGGTGCCGAGGAAGTGTTCTGCACCGATGCCGGCGAAACAAATCTCGAAGCCGGCAAGCTGGTCGATGCCGATTTGTTCGTAGCGGAAAATGAAAAGGCGGAAAAGGAAGGCCGCAAGCAGGCCAGCTTCCGCCCGACCCACAACTACTCCAGCGTAGACGAAGCAATCGCTGCCTATGCCGAGGGCGCGGTGGGAATGCACGCGCCGATTCGTGTGCGCTACGGCAAGGAAATCGACGGCGTTATGCAGTATAAAATTATCGATGCAACGGTCGGCCGCCTGATTTTCAACGAGCCGATCCCGCAGAACCTCGGCTTTGTCGACAGAAGCGACCCCGATAAGCTCTTTGACCTGGAGGTCGGCTTCCTGGTGGGCAAGAAGCAGCTGGGCAACATCATTGACCGCTGCATCCGCAAAAACGGCTTTACCATCGCAACGGAAATGCTTGACCGCGTCAAGGCGCTGGGTTATAAATACTCCACGCGCGGCGCAATTACGGTTTCCATCGCGGATATGGCAATTCCGGAAAAGAAATATGAGCTGATTCACGAAGCCGAACAGCAGGTTGTCAATATTGACCGCCACTATAAGCGCGGCTTCATCACCAATGACGAACGCTATCACCTGACGGTTGCGCAGTGGGAACAGACCATCAAGGACGTGACGGGCGCCTTGCAGGACAACCTCGACCGCTACAACCCCATCTTCATGATGGCCGATTCCGGCGCCCGTGGTTCCATGAACCAGATCCGTCAGCTGGCCGGTATGCGTGGCCTGATGGCGGACACCAACGGCCGTACCATCGAAATCCCGATCAAGGCAAACTTCCGTGAAGGTCTGTCTGTTCTGGAATACTTCATCTCCTCCAGAGGCGCCCGTAAGGGCTTGACCGATACCGCGTTGCGTACCGCGGACTCCGGCTATTTGACCCGCCGTCTGGTCGACGTTTCGCAGGAGGTCATTATCCGCTCCTACGATTGCCACACGGATCGCGGCATTTGGCTCGGCGCCTATTCCGAGAAGGGCAATGTCATCGAGAGCTTTGCACAGCGCATTGACGGCCGCTTCCTTGTCAACGACCTGTACGACAGCGAAGGCAATCTGTTGCAGTCCAAGGACGTCATGATGCAGCCTGAGGATGCAGACCGCTTTGAAGCGGCCGGCATTGAGCGGGTCTACTGCCGCTCGGTTCTCGGCTGCCGGGCACGCAGCGGCGTTTGCGCCAAGTGCTATGGCAAGAACCTTGCCACCTCCAAGCTGGTTGACCCCGGCGAAGCGGTTGGCGTTATCGCCGCCCAGTCCATCGGCGAACCCGGCACGCAGCTGACCATGCGTACCTTCCACACCGGCGGTGTTGCCGGTGACGATATCACCCAAGGTCTGCCCCGTGTTGAGGAACTGTTTGAAGCACGCAAGCCCAAGAAGATGGCACAGATCGCCGAAATTGACGGCGTTGTCGACATCGACGAAACCCACCGCACCGCGCTGCGTAACATTACGATTACCGCAGACGACGGCGAGGTCAAGCAGTATCAGGTACCGTATTCCGTTGGCCTGAAAATCGAAAACGGCAAACGGGTACACAGCGGCGACCCCATCACCGACGGCGCGCTCAACCCGCACGATGTGCTGCGGATTTCCGGCGTCGAGGCCGTGCAGGAATATCTGACGCAGGGCGTTCTGGCGGTCTACCGTCAACAGGGCGTTGACATCAACGACAAGCATATCGAGGTCATCATCCGTCAGATGATGCGCAAGGTGCGCGTTGAAGATCCCGGCGATACTGATTTGCTCTCCGGCACCGTGATGGATGTGCAGGAATTTGAAGATGCGAACGATAAGATCAACGCCCGCATCGCTGCCGGCGAAACCGATTTGCGCCCGGCAACCAACACGTTGATCCTGATGGGCATCACCAAGGCCGCTCTGGCTACAGAATCTTTCCTGTCCGCCGCCTCCTTCCAGGAAACCACAAAGGTTTTGACCGAAGCTGCCATTCGCGGCAAGGTCGACCATCTGGTCGGCTTGAAGGAAAACGTGATCATCGGCAAGCTGATCCCCGCCGGCTCCGGCCTACAGGCTTACCGCGATTACGAAGAGGGCATCACCCCCGAATCCCGTGTAGCCCCGGAAATGCCGGAATAAAAATATGCAAAAATTGGCGGTTCTCTGTTACGGGAGAACCGCCAATTTGACACAAGCGACCATTCACAAGCGTTCGCGGATTTTCCCCCGCGCATAGATTGACCTCTTGTCCCATATATTGGTGACAAGAGGTGATGAATATGAAGCAAACCTCCATCATGCGCGGCGCGCTGCTGCTGACGGGAGGAAGCCTGTTTCTGCGGCTTTGCTCGATGGTGTTTCAGGTGTATCTCTCGCGCGAGGTCGGTGCGGCGGGCTTGGGCTTGCTGCAACTGATTTCCAGCGTGGGCGTGCTGGCGATGGCGTTGGGCTGCTCCGGTGTCCGCGTGGCGGCAATGTATTTGCCGGCCGAGGAATACGGCCTGCGGCGATCTTACGGAATCCGCCGCGCAGTGAATTGCTGCCTGGTATACGGCCTGTGCGTGAGTACGGCGGCGGCAATTTTGCTGTATGCTTGCTCGGATTGGCTGGCGCTGCATTGGCTTGGCGATTTGCGCGCAGCGCCCAGTTTAAAAATTATGGCGGCATTTTTGCCGTTTACGTGCCTGTGTGCGGTCATGTCCGGCTATTTCACCGCCTGCGCGAAAATCCGGCAGCTGGTGGGGATCGAGATCGCGGAGCGGTTGGTGTCCTTGCTTGCAACCATCGTGCTGCTGCGCACCTGGGCGCGGGGGAGCATCGTCCGCGCCTGCTGTGCGATCATCGGCGGCAGCTCGATTGGCAGCGTGTTCGACTTTGCCATGATGTATGCAATTTATCTCAAAGAACAGCGGCAATATCCGGCCGTCGAACAGCCCTTACATATGCCATCGCGCCTGCTTAAATTGTGCGTGCCGCTTGCGCTCAATGACTATTTGCGCTCCGGACTGTCCACGGCGGAGCAATTTTTAATTCCCTACGGCCTGTCGCACGCCGGGCAGAGCTATGAAGCGGCGATGTCCGCCTACGGCACCATTCACGGCATGGTTTTCCCACTGTTGATGTTCCCGGCAGTGATATTGTATTCCGTGTCGGATTTGTTGGTACCGGAGCTGTCGCGCTGTCGGGCGGCCAATAACCGCCTTCGGATTCATGCGCTGACCAAGCGATGCATACAGATGGGGACGGTTTTTGCGGCGCTGGTGGCGGGGGTGTGTTATACCTGCGCCATGCCGCTTGGGCAGGTGGTGTACCACAGCGAAGCGGCGGGACACTATCTCATGCTGTTTGCGCCGATGGTGCTGATGCTGTATTTGGACGCCATTGTGGACGGTACGCTCAAGGGATTGGCGCAGCAGCTTTATACCGTCCGCTATAATACAATTACCTCGCTTCTGGATGTGCTTTTGCTCGTCCTTTTGCTGCCGAAACTTGGCATCGCGGGGTATTATTTCAGCTTTGCATTGACGCATCTGCTCAATTTCTGCCTGAGCATCGGCAGACTGTGCAAGGTTACAGACTATAAAATTCCGCTGTCCTATTGGCTCCGGGTAGGCGGCTGCGTGGCGGCCGCAGTGCTGGTCTGCCGAATGCTGCCCGCGCCGGAAAGCTCCTTGTGGCTGCTGCTGGGGCAGGGTGGATGCTTTTTTGCCGTCAGCCTGGGGCTGCTTTTGCTGACCGATACCCTGCACATGGCAGACCTGCGTTGGTTGAGATGGGGATTGACGGCCACCGAAAAATAAATCATGGAGATCGATACAATGAACGAAAAAACACCGCAACGAATCCTCCACCCGATTCCGCCCCTGTATTGTGCCGACTCGCGGACGCTGATTCTCGGCTCGTTTCCGTCCGTCAAATCCAGACAGGGACAATTTTTTTACCACCACCCGCAAAATCGCTTCTGGCGTGTGATTGCAGCCGTGACCCAATCGCCGGTTCCGCAGATGATAGAAGAAAAGAAGCAGCTGATTTTGTGCAACGGACTTGCCCTGTGGGACAGCATCGGCAGCTGTGAGATCATCGGCTCACAGGACAGCAGCATTCGCAATGTTGTGCCGAACGATGTGGGGGAAATTCTACGCCGATCCGACATTTGCAGAATTTTCTGCAACGGCGCCACGGCACACCGCTATTATCAAGTTTATATCCAGCCAAAAACCGGCATCGAAGCCGTCAAGCTGCCCTCGACCAGTCCTGCCAACGCCGCGTGGTCGTTTGAGCGTCTGGTGGAAGCGTGGCGCGTGATTTTGCCCTAACCTGCTGCACACTGTGCGATCCGGTTGCGAAGTTCCGGGAAGCTGCCGTGTGGATAGCGGGAAATTTCTTCATTTTTTCGGTTGATCAGGCAGTCCGTCAGCAAAAAAACCTGCATCCTAAGCTGAGCAGCAACCATATCCTCGTCCACATCGTTGCCGACCATCATACACTCGGCCGGATCGATGGCAAGCGTGTGCAGAATTTCCCGATAATAGTCGGGATTCGGCTTGCAGTAGCGGGAATTTTCGTAGGTCGTGTAATACGCAAAATTTTCCGGCTCCAGACCCGCCCAGCGCATACG
>CAMDZY010000131.1 GCA_945910975.1 uncultured Clostridia bacterium
ATGCAGTATTAAAGAGCAAAATGCGTGTTTTGGTGGAAAAACTGGAGGAATACCGTACCCAGGAATCCGCCATGAACAATGCCATTGTCGCCGCCCAAAAGACCTGTGACGACATGATTGCCGAAACGCAGCGCAAATGCGCCCGCATGATGAACGATGCAGAGCTGGTGATCCGCGAGAAGTCCGGCGATGTGGATGCGCAGGTCACGGCCGAGGAAGACCGCTTAAACCGCGCCAAGGCTGCTGCCGCAGACTTCATCCGCACGATCGAAGCGGAGGTGCAAAATCAGCTTGACGCACTGAACAATCTGAAAATGATGGATTTGACCGTGGAAGCCAAGCCCGCAGCGCCGCAGCGCCGTGCGTTCGACTATGAAGAAGCCGAGCAGAAAAAGAAGACCCGCGCCCAGCGCCGTGCCGCTGCACAGGCCAAGGCAGCCGATCAGGCGAAGGAAGCCGCGCCGGCCGTTGAAGCCGCTCCGGCAGAAAGCAACGCAGCGCAGGCGCCCAAGCCCGAGCGCGCACCCGTGCCCGCAAGCGCTCCGGCTCCGGTGGCCGCTGCGGAGCCTGCCAATGCGTCCAACCAGAGCAAGGACATTGCCGATGAAATCAAACAGAGCTTGGAGCGCTTGATGGGCGGCGCACAGACGCAGCCGAGTCAATCCATGGGCGACACCAAGATCATGGAACCGATTCGCAAGAATAAGTTTGACAATCTGCAATTCGGCAAAAATTACGATCCCACAAAATAAATCGGAACTGCGCAGATGAGGACATGTTCCCGCCTGAACCCCTTTCAGAGAGCCGCCGGACGGTGCAAGGCGGTAGGGAAAGCCGGGAATATCCCCTCGGAGCAGCTGAGCCGAAGCGGAATTTCCGTGCTAAGCCCAGCCGGCCTCTCCCCGTTATCGGAGCTTGAGCGGTCATGGAAGCATGGCAACAAGAGTGGTACCGCAGAGGAAACGCGTCCTTTGTCTCTTGATAAGAGATGAAGTGCGCGTTTTATTTTTCCTGTCGAAAAACTTCGTTTTTCGACAGCCTGAACCGCCCGGAGGACGGCTCTTAACGCGGCGTATACCCGCCGCAGTGGGCGTGCATAGCGCAACCGCCCGGAGGGCGGCGCTTAGCGCGGCGCACACTGCCGCAAAAAATGATTGCATTTGCTTTTTTGACAGTTTGTTTATTTTTGTGCATCAATCAAAAAGGAGTAAGAATATATGGAATACAAAAAAACGTTGAACATGGCAAAATCCGGCTTCCCGATGCGCGGCGGGCTGCCCCTGCGCGAGCCGGATATGCTCAAGCGTTGGCAGGAAATGGATCTGTACAACGAAATGCTGAAGAAAAACGAGGGCAAGCCCCGCTTTTCGCTGCATGACGGCCCTCCGTTCTCCAACGGCGATATTCACATGGGACACGCGCTGAACAAAACGGTAAAGGACATCATTGTCCGCAGCTATGCCATGCGCGGCTATTACACGCCCTATATTCCCGGCTGGGACAACCACGGTATGCCCATCGAATCGGCCATCATCAAGAAAAACAAGCTCAACCGCAAAACCATGCCCGTGCCGGAGTTCCGCTCTGCGTGCCATGAATTTGCGCAGATGTATATCGACCGCCAGATGGAGGGCTTCAAGCGCCTTGGCGTTGTGGCCGACTGGGAGCATCCCTACAAGACCATGGACAAGAGCTTTGAAGCCGAGGAAGTTAAAATTTTCGGCGCGATGTACAAAAAAGGCTATATCTACAAGGGCTTAAAGCCGGTCTATTGGTGTCCAAAGGACGAAACGGCCTTGGCTGAAGCGGAAATCGAATATCAGGACGACCCGTGTACCACGGTCTATGTCAAATTTGCCCTGAAGGACGATTTGGGCAAGCTGACCGAGGAAGAAGCCAAAAATCTGAACTTTGTCATTTGGACGACCACCATCTGGACGCTCCCCGGCAACCTTGCCATCTGCCTGAACCCCGGAGAAAATTACGTCATCGTTCGCGCGGACAACGGCGAACAGTATGTCATGGCCGAAGCACTGATGCCCGCCGTGATGAAAAAGGGCGGCTTTGAACATTATACCGTCATCAGCCGCCACGAGGGGCAGTTCTTTGAAAATATGCTCGCGCAGCATCCGTTCCTGGATAAGACCTCCCGCCTGGTCGTAGCCGATTATGTCACCATGGACTCCGGCACCGGCTGCGTCCACACCGCGCCCGGCTTTGGCGCAGATGACTATCAGACCTGCCGCCGCTACGGTATGGAGTTGGTTGTTCCGGTCGATGACCGCGGCCGCCATACCGATTATGCCGGAAAATATGCCGGCATGACCACCGATGAATCGAATCCGGTCATTTTAAAGGATATGAAAGAGGCAGGACGCCTGTTTGCGCAGGAAGAAATCGTCCACTCCTATCCGCATTGCTGGCGCTGCAAAAGCCCCATCATCTTCCGCGCCACCCCGCAGTGGTTCTGCTCGGTCGATTCGTTCAAAGAGGACGCCGTCCGCGCCTGCGATGATGTGCGTTGGCTGCCCGCGTGGGGCAAGGATCGCCTGATCTCCATGATCCGTGAACGCGCCGACTGGTGCATCTCCCGCCAGCGCCGCTGGGGTCTGCCGATTCCCGTGTTCTATTGCAAGGATTGCGGCAAGCCCGTCTGCACGGATGAAACGATTGCCAACGTTTCCAAGCTGTTTGGCGAATTTGGCTCCAACATCTGGTTTGAAAAGGACGCCATGGAGCTGATCCCCGACGGCTTCACCTGCCCGCACTGCGGCGGCAAGCACTTTGACAAGGAATCCGACACACTCGACGGTTGGTTCGATTCCGGCTCCTCCCACTTTGCCTCCATGCAGCGCGACCAGGGCTTCTGGCCTTCTGATTTGTATCTGGAGGGCGCCGACCAGTATCGCGGTTGGTTCCAGTCCTCGCTGCTGACGGCGGTCGGCGCCTTGGGCAAGGGCGCACCGTTCCGCGAATGTCTGACCCACGGCTGGACGGTCGACGGCGAAGGCAAGCAGATGCACAAGAGCCTTGGCAACGGCGTCGATCCCAAACAGGTCATCGGCAAATACGGCGCCGATATCATCCGCCTGTGGGCAGGCTCCGCCGACTATCACGCCGACGTGCGCTGCTCGGATGAAATTTTCAAGCAATTGAGCCAGAACTATCTAAAATTCCGCAATACCAGCAAATTTATTCTGGATAATCTGGTTGATTTTGACCCCAACCACCTGGTTGCGCCGGAGGATATGCTGCCGCTCGACCGCTGGGCGCTGACAAAGTGCAACGAACTGATGCAGCGCTGCGCAGATGCGTACCACGACTACGAATTTACGGTCATTTGCCATTCCATCAATGACTTCTGCGTGGTCACGCTGTCCAACTTCTATCTGGACATTCTCAAAGACCGCCTGTATTGCGACGAAAAAGACGGCCTGCCCCGCCGTTCGGCACAGACCGCGCTGTATTTGATTCTTGACACCATGACCAAGCTCTTTGCACCGGTTCTGGCGTTCACCTGCGATGAGATCTGGCTGCAAATGCCGCACCGCGCAGGCGATGATGTACGCAACGTGCTGCTCAACGAGATGAACCAGCCGTTTGCCGATTACGCGCTGTCGGATGCAGAGATGGAAAATTGGGCAACCGCAATCCGTCTGCGTCAGGACGTCAACGGCGTGCTGGAAGCAGCCCGTGCCGCCAAACGCATCGGCAAGGCGCTCGAAGCGCAGGTCAACCTGTACGCCACGGACGAGGCCGCCAAAGCAGCACTGGAAGCGGTGTCCGGTCTGAATTTAAAGGACGTGCTGATTGTATCCGCCGTGTCCGTCTGCGATGGCCAGCCGAGCGACGCCAACACCGTTGCCGCCGGAACCAATTTCCCCGGCTTGACCGTGGAGGTGCTCGAAGCACCCGGCGAAAAGTGCCAGCGCTGCTGGATGCAGTCCACCGCCGTCAACGCCGCCGGCCTGTGTCCGCGCTGCGCCCATGTGGTGTCACTGCTGCCGCAGGACGTGCTGGAGCAGCTTTGATGGGATTCCATCCGAGCTTCTCTTGCGCAGTAGAAACACAAAGAATCGCCGTTCCGACCCGGCGCTTATGCGCTGAGTCGGAACGGAATAAAAGCAATGTTATAGTTCAAAAGGAGATGCGGCCTTGAATTACTTGACATACTTGCCCGTATTCGACAAACTGACAAAATCCCAGCAGGACACACTGACCGGCGCGGCGTTTTACCGTAAGTTTGGCAAAGGCGAAATTCTGCATAACGGCGTGCAGGATTGTACGGGGCTGCTTCTTGTGCTGTCCGGTCGGCTGCGTGCGTTTACTGTTTCCGAGGACGGCAGAGAAATCACGCTGTACCGCCTGCTTGAACGGGACATCTGCCTGTTTTCCGCATCGTGTATCCTGCGAAGCATCCAATTTGACATTACGATCACCGCAGAAAAAGACACGGAAGTCCTGGTCATTCCGGCGGAATCCTATAAGCGCATTATGGACAGCTCCGCGCCACTCGCGAACTATACAAACGAGGTGATGGCAAGCCGCTTTTCCGATGTCATGTGGCTGATTGAGCAGGTGATGTGGAAGAGCTTTGATAAAAGGCTGGCGGATTTCCTTTTGCATGAGGCAAATATGGAGGGCGCCGACACCCTGAAAATCACGCATGAAACGATAGGCAATCATCTGGGAAGCCCCCGCGAAGTGGTGACCAGAATGCTGAAGTACTTTGTCAATGAGGGACTGGTCGCCCTCTCCCGCGGAACCGTTACGCTCCTGGACAAGGATGGCCTGGCAAGAATTGCTGACCAATAAAAAAGCGTTGAGCTTCTCAAAAGAGATTCTCAACGCTTTTTCAATATTACAGCATGGCTTCAATTTGGTTTTTCGGTCTGTAGCCGA
>CAMDZY010000132.1 GCA_945910975.1 uncultured Clostridia bacterium
AGTCCACGATCGCCAAGGTGCGAAGCGCCTGCGACATTTTTTTCCGCTGCGGCGCATCGCCGAGCAGCTGTTGCACGGTTTGGTACAGCAGCTCGCCACTGCACTCCGATTCCCGAACGACCACGGCCGCACCGCGCTGTTCCAGAATCCGGGCATTTTTTTCCTGATGGTTATCTGTCACATTGGGGGACGGCACAATCACGCAAGGCGTGCCGGAGGCGGCAATCTCGTTGAGCGAGGAAGAACCGGCTCGACTGAGGATCACGTCCGCAGCCGCCATCCACAGGGGCATATCATAGATATACTCCTCCATTTTTACGCCCCGATCCGGTTGGAGCGTCACGCCCTTTTCCTTTACATAATCCGGCATCCAGCGCCAGCCGTAGCTGCCGGTGGCGTGCAGATGCTGGAACGGCAGGCCGTTTTTGTATTCCAGTGCAATAAAATCCGCCATGATCTTGTTCATTTCCCTTGCGCCGAGACTGCCCCATGCCGAAACCACCAGCGGGCGCTCATCCAAGCCCAATTTCCGGCGGGCATCTGCCTTGGTGAGATAGAAAAATTCCCCCCGCACCGGCATTCCGACAGGAATGACGCGTTCCGGGTGTGCAAACTGTTTTTTTGCATCTTCAAAGGCAACCAGAATCCGGTCTGCGCCGTCCGCTACCATGCGGGTAGTCAGCCCCGGCACCGCGTTGGCCTCATGCACCGCCGTGGGAATCTTGCGCTTGATGCCCTGCCGCAGCATGGGAAAGCTGGCATAACCACCGGTGCCCAGAATCACGTCCGGTTGAAATTCCCTGATGATCCGATCCGCCTTATGTAGGGATTGCGCAACATAGACCGCAGCTTTCATATTGTGCCAGATGCCGGCAGGGGTCAGCTTGCGTTGGAAGCTGGACGCCTTCACCTGCTCAAGCCGGAAGCCCTCGCGCGGAACCAGTTCTTGCTCCATACCGTCGCCGCCGACAAAGAGAATTTGTGCGTCTTTCTTTCGTTCGTGCAGCATTTTTGCAACCGCAATGGCGGGATTGATATGCCCGCCGGTGCCGCCGCAAGTAAATATAACTTTCACCGGATGCCTCCTATCAAGTGATTTTGTTTTTATTCCATCTTGAAACGCTGAGAATCATACCCATTTCCGCCAGCTGAATCATCAACGCCGTGCCGCCGTAAGAGAAAAACGGCAGTGAAATACCCGTTGACGGCAGCAAGTTGCTGACTACCGCCATATTCAGCGCCACCTGTAGTGCCAAAAGCGTGGTGAATCCCGCCGCAATCAGCAAGCCAAACCGATCGCGGGCGTGCATAGCAATCCAATAGCCGCGAATAATCAGCAGTGCAAACAAAATAATAATGCACACTGCGCCCACAAATCCCATTTCCTCACAGAAAATGGCAAAGATGTAGTCGTTGTGTTCCTCCGGCAGGTACAGATATTTTTGGCGGCTCTTACCAAAGCCAAGCCCCAGAAATCCGCCCGAACCGATGGCGTACTGCGATTGCAGCGTCTGATAGCCCTTGTCCGACGGGTCGGACTCCGGGTCGATCCATGCTGACAGACGGTCGCCGGTATAGCCCTTTGTCATCAAATAAATCGCAACCAGCAAAATGCCTGCCAACGCCAGCAGCGCCAAATGCTTTGGCTTGGTGCCGCCGACAATCATCATCACAAAGCCCACCGCCAGAATAATCAGCGTGGCGGACATATGCGGCTCAAGGTACAACAGTACCGCAATGATGCCCAGAATTGCCACATACGGCAGCAAGCCATAACGCCAATCGGACATTTTGTCACGGTATTCCGTCATCAAGGCGGCAAAGGACATGACCACGGCCACCTTTGCAACCTCCGACGGCTGGAACTGCCCGAGAACAGGCAGCCGCACCCAACGCTTTGCACCGTTGGCTTCCACGCCGACCGCCAACACCGCCAGCAGCAGCACGATTGCAACCACCAGCAACGGTTTGGACAGGCGGTAGAAAATTTGGTAATTCAAGCGGCTGATCACCAGCATGATCACAATGCCCAACACCGCCAGAATCGCCTGCCGAATAAAATATTTCGCCGGGTTATTGCCCTCTTCATTGTATGCCCGTGCGTAGCTGGCGGAAAACAGCGTAATCAGGCCAATTGCCACCAGCAACAAAGTCAGTGCCAGAAACGGAATGTCCGCCATTCCGCTCTCATCTTCAATCACCCGTACCTTGCGCAGATTATCTGTTTCTGGCGCTTCTGTAACCTTATGCTTCCTCAGCTGCACCGAACTCCACCTTTCTTACACAAACCAGCCCCGGACGCCAAAGTATGCCAGCACACACATCAGGCAGGTAATGCCAACAAAAACGCCCCAAATTTTATATTCACTCCAGCCGCCCATCTCCAAATGATGGTGAATCGGCGACATACGGAACAGCCGTTTGCCATGGGTCAGTTTAAAATAACCCACCTGCAAAATGACCGAAACGGTTTCCACAATATAAATCAGGCCGACCAGAATCAAAATCAGCGGCATATCCAGCGCAAACGCCATTCCGCACACCGCACCGCCCAAAAACAAAGAGCCGGTATCGCCCATGAATGTCTTGGCCGGGAAGAAGTTGAACCACAAGAAACCTGCCAATGCGCCGGCCAGAGCCGCAGGGAAAAGTGCCAAATCCGCCTTTCCCATACCGTAGGCCGTCACGGCAAAGAACACCATGACCGGAATTGTCACGCCGGATGCCAAGCCGTCAATGCCGTCGGTCAGGTTGACCGCATTCACACAGCCCACAATTACGAACATTGCAAACAGAATGTATACCACAGGCGGAATCGATGGATGCCAATTGGTAAACGGCACCCAAAGCTCACAGCTTAAATCCCCTGCACGATAGAGCGCATACAAAAACACGCCGGCGATCACCAGCTGCAACAGCAGCTTTTGCAGGGCAGTCAGGCCAAGATTGCGGTGCTTTTTCACTTTGACGAAATCGTCGGCAAAGCCGATCAGGCCAAAGCAAAGCGCCAATGCCAGCACCATCAGGTGGGTATAATTGCCGCTACGCATTCCCGACCAACCGGTGACAATGCAAACCAACGAGGCCAGAATAAATGCGATGCCGCCCATGGTGGGGGTACCGGCCTTTTTCTTGTGCCACTTGGGGCCTTCTTCGCGAATTTCCTGTCCTGCCTTCAGCTTCCGCAATTCCGGGATCAGGATCGCTCCGATCCCTACCGCCAGCAGATAGGCGGCAACGATCGTCACGACAATTTTCATGGTAGCACTCATACTTTTTCTCCTCCGTGAAGTTTTATTTTTGCAGGAACTGCTCTAACACGTGTTCCATTCTCATCCCGCGGCTTCCCTTGATCAACAGGACATCCCCCGGCTCCACCACGCGGCGCAGCTCCTCGGCCAGCTCCTCGTGGGTCTGGAAAGCGTGCATCCGCCGCTCGCTCATGCCGCCGGTCAGTGCGCCGGGAAGAATGCGTTCGCTCTGCCTGCCGTAAGTGAAAATCATATCCGCACGCGCTGCTGCCAGACGACCGATACGGTAATGCTCTGCCTGTGAGCGGGCGCCCAGCTCCAGCATATCGCCCAAAACGGCGATCCGTCGACCGGTACATTTGTGGCCGGCCAGGACGGACAAGGCCGCGTCCATGGATTCCGGCCCTGCATTATAGCAGTCGGCAATGATCGTAACGCCGTCGACCTCGTAAATCTTCTGCCGCATTCCAGTGTTTTCAAACGACGCCAACGCCTGCTCGATCTGTGCCGGCGCAACGCCCATTTTTAAGCCAACCGTGGCCGCAGCCAATGCGTCATATACCAGATGCTGTCCCTCGGCCGGCAGTTGAATGTGCAGTTCACTGCCAAAGCCGCGGACGCAAAAGCGCATCTGCGCATCTTCACAACAAATCTGTTCCGCCACGACCTGGCAACGGTCATTTTCGATGCCGAAGTATACCGTTTCCACCGGCAGCTTGCCGTTTTGTTTCCACAGCAGGTCATCATCGCCATTGGCAATCAAGCAGCCGCCGGGCTGAAGTCCTTCCAGGATTTCCAACTTAGCCTGCAAAATGCCCTCGCGTGAGCCGAGATTTTCAATGTGCATGGTTCCGATATTGGTAATCACTGCCAAATTCGGCTGGGCAATGGAGGTCAGGTAGGAAATTTCTCCACGGTGGTTCATGCCCATTTCCAGCACTGCCATCCGGCAATTATCCTCCAGCCCCAAAACCGTCATGGGCAGGCCGATGTTATTGTTAAAGTTCCGTGAGGTTTTCCCGGTTTCCCAGGTTGTGCACAAAACCGCCGCGATCATCTCTTTTGTCGTCGTCTTGCCCACGCTGCCGGTGATGCCAACAACCTGCAAATCGGCGTTTTTTCTGGCTGCTCTGGCCAAATCCCCCAGCGCCGTCAGTACATTTGGCACGTAGATAGCCGGAACATTTTCGTTCAACGGCTTTTCCGCCAGCACCGCCGCAGCGCCCTTGGCAATGGCGCGTGTGGCATAGTTATGGCCGTCCCGGCTTTCTCCCTTCAGCGCAATGAACAGCTGCCCCGGCTCGATCTCCCGGGTGTCCATGCTGGCGCCGAAAAAGGATACACCTTCAAAGCGGGGGTCAACGCGCCCGCCGCACATTTCGGCAGCCTGTTTTAATGTAAGTCTACTCATTGCAAATTCTCCCCTGTTTC
Source organism: uncultured Clostridia bacterium (assembly GCA_945910975.1). Classification (GTDB taxonomy): domain Bacteria; phylum Bacillota; class Clostridia; order Oscillospirales; family Oscillospiraceae; genus JAKSPM01. The sequence continues at coordinate 4,683 of CAMDZY010000132.1, forward strand.
TTCTCGGTTCAGGTTGGCGGCAACGACCTCGCGTTCATCCAAATGCACCTTTTTTGTGCCTAAAATCTGATAGGTTTCGTGCCCCTTCCCCGCCAGCACAATAATGTCATCCTTTTTTGCGTGCGCCATCGCCCAAGCAATCGCTGCACGGCGGTCCTCCACCACTACATAGGCTCGACCGCCCTCTTTGGCTCCG
>CAMDZY010000133.1 GCA_945910975.1 uncultured Clostridia bacterium
CGTAGTACATTTCTGTTTTTTCGATTACCCCAACTATTGACAAAGAGCCTTTTTATCAAACCGTACAAAACACCCCGCAGGATTCGGACGGATTCCAAGGGGATTTTGTGCGGTTTGACAGAAAAGATGCAAGCAAGATGCACATCAAGGCGCCAGCCGTGATTCAATCAGAGGTTTCTTAATTTCGCAATGTGACAGTCCCTTGATTGACTTCGTAAACCGTGTCGCAGAGAAGATTGATGTCCTCCGCCGTATGCGAGGCAAGGAGAATCGTTTTGCCTTCATCTCGTGACGCGGCGAATAGCTTGCGCATTTCGTCTACACCGGCCTGATCCAATCCGTTCATCGGCTCGTCCAAAATCAGAAGTGACGGGCGTTCCATGATCGCCTGGGCGATACCAAGGCGCTGGCGCATACCAAGAGAGTACTTTCCGACCCACTTTTTATCGGTGTCGTCCAGCCCAACCGTCCGAATTGCGGCGCGGACATCCTCGGATGTGATTTTCTTTCGAATTGCAGCCAAGTCCTTCAGATTGCGGAAGCCGGATTCATAGGAAATAAAACTCGGTGTTTCAATCAGCACACCAACATCCGGCGCAAAATCGCAGTCCTTGCCAAGTTGTGCGCCATTTACCGTCACTGTTCCGCTTGTCGGCTGCAAAAGGCCGCATATGAGTTTAAACAGTACCGTTTTTCCGGAGCCGTTCCTGCCGACAAAGCCGTAGATTTTGCCCGGCGACAAGGAAAGGCTTGTTTCGTGCAGTACGGTTTTTTCTTTAAAAGTTTTTGAAACACGGTCTAATTGGATAATGTAATTCATAATATTACCTCTTCTGATGATGGCGGCGTACCAAACGCCATCCAAATACATAAATGAGAAGCAGCGTGGCAAGGTTGAGCACGATGCAGGCAGACAGGGGGACACCCTGCGCTTCCCCTGCGCTCGTTGTTCTGACCCAGCAGCCCCAGTTGCCAAACAGCAGCAGCTTCCAATTTCCGGGAAGCTGTTTGCTCAAAAACACGGAGCAAAGTTGGAAAAATAGTAATGTTGCAAGTCCTACGCTTTCCTTTTGCGTATATGCAATCAAAAGTGTTTGGATTGCAGCGCAGGAAGCGGCATAGAGCAAAAAGAGCAGCCACGCAAAGAGCGTTTCCGGTTCCGGCTGCATCAGCCAAGTTGGAAGCAGAAGCAGCAGCGCCGCACAGCCTACCGCGCAAAGTACCCGCAGCAAAACTTTCCGGAACCAAACCTTCCAGCCGGAGCGCAGCAGCACAAATGTCTTTGTGCCGGAAATGCAGTTGCTCACAAGCGCGCCCGACAAAATGTCGAACAGAATCAAAAGCATGAAATACTTTAAAAGCTGAAACGAACTGCGCAGGCTTGTTTCCAGCGGCAAGCCTCCAATCACACTTTGCATGACCTCACCTCAGATGCACAATATCCCGTTTGCGCAGCGCCCGGTTTGCAAGGAACCAAAGTAAAAGGCTCTGCAACGTGAAAAACAAAACCGTATAAATAAAGTTTTGCAATGTCAGGCTTCGGCTGTTCAGGTCTATCAGGTTCATCGGGGATATCATCTCCAACACCGGTACAAAAAACAGATTATACAGAGCAAACCGCAGCGCGCAGAAGGAAACAACGAGCACACTGCCATAGCTGCGTTTGGTCAGCAGATTCAGCACGATCGCCCACATTCCACAATAGAAGAACAGCAAAAAACAGTAAAATAGACTAACAGCGAAAAGCACATATGGAGATCCGGACAGCAAAAGCTGCATCGCGACATCAATGCCGGAAAGTCCGACCACATTGCTGCCATACCATAATCTTGCGGCAGTTTTCGTGTAGACGCTCCATTCGTTTGCAAACGATATTCTCGGCACAAAAAACAGCATCAAAAACAACACTATAAAAATCAGCCACAGCAACGTGACCGCACCGACAGTCAACATCTGCGCCGCGAGCCAGCGGCGTTTATTCGTGCGCACGAACACGATTTCCATTCCCTCGTGAAAAAATGGCGCGTCACCAAGCAGCAGAAGAAAGGACAGCACCAAAAGCAGCTGTGGCAATCGGTTGGAGATTGTCATGATAAACGGCTCAAATACTTGAATACACAAGGCGTTTTCCCTTAGGAACCCCGGAGCATCCCGGAAGATGAGGATCAGGCTGCAAGCGGTGACCATCAAGGCAACATAGAACCTCGGCCTGCCAAACAGCCTGCGAATACTGTTTCGCACTAGGGCAAACAACTCACCCATGTTTCAACCTCCTTTTCAGCCGTATGTGGAACAGGATTCCACACAGAAAAAACACTGTGAGCGCATAGGTGGCAAGATAGAGCAAGCCGCCGTCCGGTTGCAGCGCAACATCGCCCGTAAGCAGAAGCTGCATGGGATCCGGATAAATCCAGTGCTCCGGATCAATTATGTGCAGTGTCTGTATCAGGTAGCCCAGCCCAATATAGAGCACAAACGGGGCGCTTGCGCACAGATATTGGTTGGACGTGATGCTGGATACCCCGTAGGCGACCGCCGCCCATACAGCGCCGTTTACCAAGAAAATCAAACTGCGGATTCCGTACTTCTGCACACCGGAGAGTTTTCGATAGAAGGGTTCGATCCCGCTGTATAAGCACTCTTTGAAAGATACCGGCCCCGGAAACGCAAGAACAGTAAACACGAAAAACATGACAAGCGCCAGCAGCATGACCAATGCGCCGGAAGTACAGGCGGCCAGAAGACCACTCACAGAGTATCTGCGCGGTGACGTGTGCATGAGCGGGAACTGCCAAGCACCGTCTGTTTGCAGCGCGTGCCGCACATAGCAGATTGGCAGCACAGAGGCCACAGGGATAAAGTAGTTCGCCACGCCGATGTCGGTTGCATATTGAAACAGATACAGCGGCCATGCGCTGGGGAACGGGACAACGCTGAACACCATGGACAAGAACAGGGCGAACGCCGCGATATACGTTGCAGGGCAGCGAATCAGCTTTTTTATGTAAAACAGAAACATAGCAAGTCACCCCCCAAGCCTATCCGAAGCGAATAACCGCCCCGGTCAGAGCGTCGATGACGTAATCCATACTGTGGTTGTAGCCGGTGTCGCTGATCTCCCAAAAGCGTCCGAGGAACTGCCAGCCCGGAACCAACCTGCCGTTTGTCGCATCAACGATATAGATCGGCTGATAATCATTCAGCGTGCAAACCAACGGCATAAGATTTGCTGTCCACTGCATCTCACACAGAATCTTTGCCTCCTCCATGCTGAAATACTGTGAAAGGTCATAAGTCTCGACCCGCTCACCTAAGGAGATCGGATACTCCAGCATGATCGAGCCGCTGTCGAATACGCACAAGGCGCTTCCCATCGTGACATCGTATGGCTCTGTATCGACTGCAATCCCCTCTGTGCAAAACGCGAAGCATAGAATTTCGCCCTCTTCTTCATCTGCGGGAACCTCAGTCAGCGTGAAGCCGGATTGCTCCGTTAGAAGCGCAGCAAGTTCATGTGCAAACGCAGTCGCCGAATCAGGCGTATAGCCGATAAAAGTAATGCCGGCCGCACTGATATTGACCTGAATCGTGTCTGCGCCAAGCAACAGTTTCACGCTTTGTCCTGAACCCTCCTCCACTGTTTCGGACGATTGCATCGTCGCACCGGGAAGCAGCTGCGCCTGAATATCCGCCCAAAGCGCGTTGCAATCCATCGGCGTATATTGCCACGTGCTGGCAGTTCCGTCAAGCTGCGCCGTCTCCTCGATTCGCCAAAAAAGCTTTGACTCGCCCGCTGCAATTGCAGCGGCTACTTCATCATCCCTTTGCTGCGTTGCGGTGTCCTTTGTGGTTGGCTCGGTTATCGGTGTCACAGTCGTGTCGGACGTGTCCTGCAGCATTTCCTGCTGCGGCGTGCAGGCGCACAGCCACAGCAGGAGCAGCAGACAAACCGCAGCTGCAAAATGGTTTCTCATGGTGATTTCCTCCTTCTCCACCGTGCAAGCGCGTCATGATATCGTTGTGACGCGGCTCAATCATTTCATCAGTTTGGAAAAACAAACAGCTTTGCACCGCAGGTTGCACGCCTGCAAGAAGCCCTGCAGGCGTGCAACCGTCAGAAGTCTAAACTACGGTCGCCAGCTGCCTTGAACGTAGGCGCCATAAGGGGAGGAACTGCTTGTTTGGCCGGAGGGACGATAATATGTTCCAACATTACCGTAGCCGGATAAATAGCTGACAGGGAACGACATGGGACCCGTTTGACCGCTATATATCTTATAGGCATTGCCAACAATAGCTGTACCTGCAGAGTTGCGAACATTGATGTAACACGGCTGTCCTGATTGATTTGTGACGGTAGTAAGGGAATATGTTGCGGCTGGAGCGGGATGCTCCTTTAAGCGTGGTGTAGCAAGATCCGTTACTCCGTGGCTGGGCATAGAGAGGTAAAAGTTGTAATAGGTGGTTGTTGAGGCTGTTCCAGACACTTCTGGAGTTGCTGCATATGCAACGCATAGCCCTGCTGCCATAACAACGACAACAAGCAAACAGATCGTTTTCCTTAATAAATTTTTCGCAAATAATTTTTTCATAATAGATCGCTCCTTTTCATTACATGATATTCTGCTTAATTAACTGTACCGCTTATTCGCTATCCGGTGTGTGTCTTTAGACCCTCATATCAAGCCCACCTCTCTTCTTATTTAAATTTAGGATATTGCTGTATACGCCGATACTTTCTAGTGAAAGTATTATGCACATTATACATTGTAAGATGGCACAGTCCTAGAAGAAATACCTTGCCAACACAATCGGATTTCCGCAGCGA
>CAMDZY010000134.1 GCA_945910975.1 uncultured Clostridia bacterium
CTACGGCACTTGACTCGCACGTTTGCGTCCTGTAAGGTATTTTTTGTGACGTACATGCCGCCGCAAAAAATGATTGAATTTGATTCGCCGCTATGGCGGCGAACTCTGCGAGGCTTTTTCGACACTCTGCAGCGGAGAGTTCCAAACACGGAACTCTCCACTGCTTGTGTTTAGAATTCGAGGCAAATTATGCAGAAATATGACTTGTATAATGGGTGGAAACATGCTATAATAAAAAATTGTGCGGAGTCGATGACCCCGTAAATAATCATTATTTTGAATGGAGGAATTATGCGCAATCGGTATTTTGGGGATAAAGCGTTTTATAAAATGACGCTTTTGGTTGCTATCCCTATCATGATTCAGAACGGAATTACCAATTTTGTCAGCTTGCTTGATAATATCATGGTCGGACGGGTCGGAACCGTAGAAATGACCGGTGTTTCCATTGTGAACACGCTGCTGTTTGTGTTTAATCTGACAATTTTTGGTGCCGTATCCGGCGCAGGCATTTTCACTGCGCAGTTTTTTGGCAAGGAGGATCACGAGGGGATTCGCTACACCTTGCGCTACAAGTTGATTATTTCCGTTTCGCTGACCGTGCTTGGCGTTACGGTTTTTCTCTTATTCGGCGAACCGCTGATCATGCTGTATCTGCGCGGCGAAGGCGAAGCGGAAAACATTGCGGCAAGTTTACTATATGCCAAGCGCTATTTGCGGATCATGCTGGTGGGCTTAGCACCCTTTGCGATTGTCCAGTGCTATTCCGGCACCTTGCGTGAAACCGGCGAAACCAGCGTTCCCATGTGGGCAGGTATCGCGGCGGTTTGCGTGAACCTGCTCTTCAATTATCTGCTGATTTTCGGTAAATTTGGGATGCCGAAGCTGGGCGTTGAGGGTGCGGCGATTGCCACGGTGCTTTCGCGCTTTGTTGAGCTTGCAATTATTGCCATCTGGACACACCGCCATGTGCAAAAAAATCCGTTTATCACGGGCACCTACCGCTCTATGTACATCCCGCGCGATCTGGTCAAACACATTACAACCAAGGGACTGCCTCTTTTGATCAACGAAACGCTTTGGGCAGGCGGCATGGCGCTGCTGTCACAGTCCTATTCCGTGCGCGGCTATATGGTCGTGTCGGCGCTGAATATCAGCAATACCATTGTGAATGTCTTTAATGTTGCATTCCTTGCAATGGGGAATGCTGTCGGCATTATTGTCGGACAGCTATTGGGCGCAGGTAAAAACGAGGAAGCCAAGAGCACGGTGCGCAAGCTGATCACCTTCTCCGTCCTGCTCAGTGCCGGTGTCGCGATGGTTATGGCTGCGTTTTCCGGACTGTTCCCCAAGGCCTACAACACGGATGCTTCCATCCGCTCATTGGCGACCGGCTTTATTCTCTCCGCTGCCGTGTTTATGCCGGTCAATGCTTTTGCCAACGCCAGCTATTTCACACTGCGCAGCGGCGGTAAAACACTGATTACATTCTTGTTTGACAGCTTTTTCGTGTGCGTGGTCAGTGTGCCGGTGGCCTATGTGCTCAGCCGGTTCACATCGATCCCGATCATCCCGCTGTACATCGCGGTGCAGGCGTTGGATTTGATTAAATGTATTTTGGGCTATACTTTGATTAAAAAAGGAATTTGGATCCATAACATCGTAGAAACAAAGGAGGGCGCACAATGACAACCGAAGAATGTCGCAAACGTTCCATCCTCTCCATTTTTCTGCACTATTTTAAGCCGCATTGGAAATTGTTTGTCCTGGACATTCTGTGCGCAATTCTCGTGGCGGCGGTGGATTTGGCATTTCCGCTGGTTTCCCGCTCGGCAATGTACAATCTGCTGCCCAACAAGCTGTATCACACGTTTTTTGTGGTGATTGCCATTCTGGTCACGGCTTATGTGATTCGTACGGGGCTGTACTACCTGATTGCCTATTGGGGGCACGTGTTTGGCACCCGCGTGGAGGCGGACGTGCGGACTGCTCTGTTCCGCCATATGCAGGCGCTTAGCTTTGAATTCTATAACCGCAATCGAACCGGCAAGCTGATGAGCCGCTTGACAACAGACCTGTTCGACCTCACAGAGCTTGCCCACCACGGCCCGGAGGATCTGATTATTTCTCTGGTCACGATCATTGGCGCATTGGTCGTCATGTTTACCGTGGAATGGCACTTGGCGCTGGTCGTGGCGGTGATTATTCCGATTTTTCTGGTGATGGTGGTAATTCAGCGCAAGGCACTCAGCCGCGCCTCGCGTGAGGTCAAGGCAAAAACTGCGGCAATCAATGCCGATATTGAGTCCTCCATCTCCGGCGTTCGCACGGCAAAGGCGTTTGCCAACGAAGATTTGGAGCTGGAGAAGTTCAAGGGTACGACCCGCCGCTATGTCGCGGCACGCAGCCTGTTTTTTAAAACGATGGGTCGTTTTTTGTGCAGCATGGAATTTTTCCTGTCCATGCTGTCGGTCGTGGTAATTGGCGTGGGCGGCTACCTGATTATGAACAATCAAATGGATTATGTGGATCTGTTGACCTTCAGTCTGTACATCACGACCTTTATCAGCCCGGTGCGCAAGCTCGTGAACTTCGCCGAGCTTTTCGCCAGCGGCTTTGCCGGCCTGAACCGTTTTGTGGAAGTGATGCGCATGGAGCCGGAGATCAAGGATGCGCCCGATGCGCATACACTTGACGAGGTGTCCGGCGAGATCGCGGTGAATCACGTCAGCTTTGCCTACGGTGGCGATTTGGATGTGCTGCATGACGTTAATTTGTCCATTCCCAAGGGGCAGACCGTGGCGATTGTCGGCGCTTCCGGCGGCGGCAAGAGTACACTTTGCCAGTTGATTCCCCGATTCTATGATGTGACAGACGGCTCCATCCAAGTAGACGGTTATGACGTGCGTAGTGTCACACAAGAATCGCTGCACAAAGCAATCGGCATTGTGCAACAGGATGTATTTCTGTTTGCCGGCACGGTATTGGACAACATTCGCTACGGCAAGCCGGACGCCACAATGGATGAGGTGATCGCAGCGGCAAAGCAGGCGGAAATTTGTGAAGATATCTGCCAGATGCCGGATGGGTTTGAAACCTATGTAGGCGAACGCGGTGCAATGCTTTCCGGCGGTCAGAAGCAGCGTATTTCGATCGCGCGGATCTTCCTGAAAAACCCGGCCATTCTGATTTTGGACGAGGCAACCTCTGCGCTTGACAGCGTGACGGAAGCGAAAATCCAGTCGGCACTGGACAAACTGGCCAGGGGCAGAACCACGTTGATCATCGCCCACCGCTTGGCTACCGTGCGCAACGCCGATCGCATCATTGTCATTGATGGCGGCTGCATTCAGGAGAGCGGCACGCACAAGCAACTGCTGCAAAAGGGTGGCATTTATGCAACGCTTTGTCAAACGCAGAATCTGGCATAACGCGGAGGAAACAAGATGAATTTGGAAAAAATGTATCAAGAACTGGGCATCAGCCCGGAGATCTATGAATATGGGGAACGCATCCTGCGCGATTTGTATGACCGCTTCGATGCAATCGACAAGACAGCGGAATACAATCAGGCCAAGGTAATCAAAGCCATGCAGGACAACCGCGTCAACGCCGGCTGCTTTGCAGCCACGACCGGCTACGGCTATGACGACGTGGGACGTGACAATTTAGAGCGTGTCTACGCCTCGTGCTTCCACACCGAAGCAGCACTGGTGCGCCCGCAGATCACCTGCGGCACCCACGCGCTGACGGTGGCGCTTTCGGCAAACCTCCTGCCCGGCGACGAGCTGCTCAGCCCTGTGGGCAGCCCCTATGACACGCTGGAGGAAGTCATTGGCATCCGCGAGAGCAAATGCTCTTTGAAAGAATACGGCGTCAGCTATGCGCAGGTCGACCTGCTGCCGGACGGCGGTTTTGACTATGACGGCATTGCCAAAGCGATCAACGCCAAAACAAAGCTCATTACGATTCAACGCTCCAAAGGCTATGCAACGCGCCCAACCTTTTCCGTGGAACAAATCGGCAAGCTGATTGCCTTTTGCAAGCAGGTCAAACCGGATGTTGTGTGCATGGTGGACAACTGCTACGGCGAATTTGTGGAGGAAACCGAGCCGAGCGATGTGGGCGCAGACATGATCGTCGGCAGCCTGATCAAGAATCCCGGCGGCGGTTTGGCACCGATCGGCGGTTACATCTGCGGCACAAAGGCGTGCGTGGAACGCTGTGCGTATCGGCTTTCCGCTCCGGGCTTGGGGCAGGAGGTCGGCGCCAATTTGGGTTTGATGCCCTCGTTCTATCAAGGACTGTTTTTGGCGCCAACTGTGGTGTCCGGCGCATTGAAAGGTGCAATTTTCGCTGCAAATGTCTATGAAAAATTGGGCTTCCGCGTTATTCCGAACGGCTCCGAGCCGCGCCACGATATCATTCAGGCGGTGGAATTGGGCAGCAGGGAAGCGATGGTCGCATTTTGCAAGGGCATCCAGGCAGCAGCGCCGGTCGATAGCTACGTTGACCCCATCCCGTGGGCGATGCCGGGCTATGACAGTGAGGTCATCATGGCTGCTGGTGCGTTTGTGCAGGGCAGCTCTATTGAACTGTCCGCTGACGGCCCCATCCGCCCGCCCTATGCGGTCTATTTCCAGGGCGGCTTGACTTGGCACCATGCGAAGCTGGGCATTTTAATGAGCCTGCAAAAAATGTGGGAAGCCGGACTCGTCAAGCTCCCACAATAAAATATAAGATCCCTTTGCGCCAGAAAAACGCAAAGGGATTTTTGTCTTATAAA
>CAMDZY010000135.1 GCA_945910975.1 uncultured Clostridia bacterium
AAATTTTCGATGGCATCCGCCGCCGCGATGCTGACTTTGTTTGCACACTCGCACAGATCATCGGCAGGGTCGTTGCAGGGACATTCTTCACATGAGCTGTTGACCGCCGAGCAAAGGCGCAAGGCTTTCACGATTTCCGCGTAATCTGCCACGCTCACGCCCCCTGTTCCTGCTCCGCAAAATAGCGCTTCCACTCCTGACGGCGGCGTTCCTCCCGCATCGGAGCCTCCCGCTCCCACTCTTCCTGCCGTTCCTGCAGCTTGCGCAGGCGGAAAATGCAGCGTTCAAGGCTGCAGACGGCAGCCCAGAGGCAGCGAATCAGCGCGCCGCAGCCAACCATTGCCAGCACCACCAGCCAAAGCGGGGTGCCGCCCTCCGCCCACGCTTCCGGCAGGCAGACGATGAACAGCCCAGCCAGAATGACGCAGCATTTCACGCTCTCACGCAGAGCGCACAGCCAAAAGATTTTGCGTTTCATTGTGCTTCCTCCTTATTTTTGGGGCACCATGCCGGGATGTAGGGCAGGAATCGTTCAACCTCCACCACATATCCACAGGTGCTTCCCGGCGCAAAGCACCGAAAAGCCGTTTTTGTCGGTGTCCATCCTTCTGTTTTAATGAACCCGCAGCCCTCGCAGGTTTTGGAGAAGTCGGCCATACCGCCGCAATTATGTATGCTCATTCTGGCGCTCCCGCTCGGCTTTCCACTTTTCGTAGGCAGCCTGATTTTTCGGGTCGCTGTAAAACCTGTCCATCAGGGCGATCAAACTCCGCGCCTGCCACACGCCGATGATCGGCGGGCGTTCGGCGGTTATTGCCTGCGGCATTGTCAGCCCTCCTCTGTATGATTCCGTTGCTTCCCCCGCCGCGCCGTGGTATCATCACGGCAGAAAGGGGGTGCTTTCTGTGTGGGTCTATCATTCTTCAATCGGTGACTTGTACATCGTTCCTCTGCCAAACGGAACGTATGGCTTCAAACACGCTGGAACCGTGTGGGAAGCCTGCGATTCTCCGCAGGCAGAAGCAGATAATGTCTGTTGCCATGTTACCGGGTGTGACTACTGGGATTCTTGCCCGGAAGATGGCCCAACCGATTTGTCAGAATGGGAGTTTCTTTCGGTGTAACTGTCTGCAAGGCATCTGAAAATTGATCTTCCGACCTCGGTACTCACCCGGTTTTTGTGGAAAATCCGGGTGAGTATTGCTTTTAACTCGTCCGGGTTTTCAGTTCGAGGGTATGCCTCTAAAAACGCCTCGCTTTCCAGAATGTCTTGCGCAATTCGCACCACAAGCCTCCGTTTCAGCTCCGGCGTTCTCTCCAGCTCTTGCAAAAGCTGCTCATTGCTCATTGCCTCCGGCATTGTCAGCCCTCCTCGTCACGCAGAAGTCCCGGCAAACTGGTCAAGTGGAACATTCAGCGCCTTACAAATCGTGAAATACTCCTCCGCCGTGATCTTTCTTTTATCGTTAATCATGGCGGAGAAGATTTGCTGCGGGATTCCGGCTTTGTCTGCAACTGCGCCATACTTCAATCCGCTGTTTGCGATGTATTCCTTGATGCGAATACCCAGCATGGTTTTTACCTCCTCAACATTCAGCATTGCTGGAATTTGATTATATACTATTCCAGTGTTACTGTACTGTCAAGCGTTTTCTTGTAAAAATTTCAGAATTTCTGGAATTATTTCTTGATTTGCCTTTGCTGTTGCTATATTATCTATGTAGAACCACATCTTTAAGGGGGTATTCAGATGTCAACGGTCAAAGAAGAAATTGCGAAAAATCTGCTTTTCTACCGTAAAAAGGCCGGATTAACCCAAAAACAGTTTGCTGATATGCTCGGTGTGAAAAATACCGCTGTTTCAAACTGGGAGAGCGGCAATAACTCCATTGATATTGAAACTCTGTTCGCTGCTTGTGAGGTTTTCGGCGTTACGCTGAACGATATGTACGGCAAATATTCGACCGAATCCAGCAACTCTGTGCAGGATTTGTCCACTGACGAATCCCAGCTTCTTGCAACATACAGGACGCTTAGCAATCAGGGAAAAGAATATATTCTTCAAACTCTGAACATGGCAGCTCAGGTATATATAAAAAGTGATTGTTCTACCAACGTGGAAGAAAGCATCGGATAAATAGAATAAGCCCACTGGTTTCCCAGTGGGCTTTGTCGGAGGCGAGTATTTATGCGAAAAAAGCTTTATTACCTTCTGATTCTGTTTGCATTTTGTGGGGCATTACTTCGCGCTTGCGAATTTATTCAATCTCACTTTCATGAACACGATTGGCAGGATGCAACCTGTATCGAACCGCGCACTTGCAGCATCTGCGATTTAACCGATGGCGAACCGCGTGGTCACGACTGGAAAAAAGCAACCTGTCTCATGCCCGAAACCTGCCGAATATGTGGCGCAACGCAAGGCTGGCGTGCCGATCATATTTGGGTGGATGCGACTTGCACTGAACCCGAGCGTTGCAGTGTTTGCGGAACAAAACGCCATTGGTATTCATTTCCTAATGGACATGAATGGCAGGACGCTACTTGCACTATCCCAAAAACTTGTTCCGTCTGCGGTGCAACAGATGGTGAACCAGAACATTATTTTGGCTATTATTGGAATACCACCGTTGATGCTACTTGCTATTCTTCCGGTGTTAAGGAAAACACCTGTCTGCGTTGCGGATATGTCAAATCAGAAGAAATCCCAACCATAGATCACAAGGCCGGTTCCTGGGAATGTATTCAAAAGGCAACTCCATTCTCAAACGGAATATTTGTCCGTTGTTGTGAAATGTGCGGGCTTGAAATGGATAGAGAGGAACGCGAATACATTGATTATGGAATAACATCCAACGGTTCTTCTAATGGCAGCGGCAATAATTTCAATACATATAATAACCAAAGTCAGCAGGAAACCACGGCCTCTTATGTACTCAATAAAAAAACGAAAAGATTTCATTATCCATCATGCAGTGATGTTCCGAAAATCGCGCCTAAAAACTATTCGGTATCAAGCGAAACAAGGGAGACAATTATTTCAATGGGCTATCAGCCGTGTGGGCACTGTGCCCCATAGCCAGCAGGAGGTCTAATTATGCCAAAGAAAAAAGAAAACCCTGCCGCCGGTGAGCGCCTTGCGGCGTACTACCGATACAGCGGTGGAGGCGGTCAGACCGAACAAAGCATAGAGGGCCAGCGCCGGGATTGCGAGGCATGGGCAAAAGCCCACGGCATGACGATCTGCCGGGAGTATATCGACCGGCATATCTCCGGCAAGACGGATAACCGCGCGCAGTTTCAGCGCATGATGGAGGACAGCGACAAGCACGCCTTTGACATCCTGATCTGCTGGAAAACTGACCGTCTCGCCCGGAACCGCTACGACAGCGCCATCTATAAAAGCCGCCTACGGAAAAACGGGGTGAAGATCGTCTACGCTGCCGAAAGCTCCGTGGACGGCCCGGAGGGCATCATTTTGGAGGGCTTGATGGAAAGCCTCGCAGAGTATTACAGCGCGGAGCTGTCCCAAAAGCTGCGGCGCGGCATCCGTGAAAGCGCCATGAAGTGCCATTCCCTCGGCGGCTACCATGCCCTTGGCCTGACCTCCAACAAGAACCATGAATTTGTGATTGACGAAACGCAGGCCCCGACTGTGCGCTATATCTTCCAACAGTACGCCGCCGGGCAGTCCTCCGCCGCCATCGTCGCCGATCTCAACGCCAAGGGCAAGCGCACCGCCACCGGCGGGGCGTTTAATAAGAACAGCATCATGCGCATTGTCACCAATGAGCAGTATATCGGCACCTATATCAGCAAGGCTCACAATATCCGGGTGGAGAACGCCATCCCCGCCATTATCGACCGGGAGCTGTGGGACAAGGTGCAGGCAATGGTGAAGATCAACCGGGCAGGGAGAGCGCCGCACACCAAGCGCGCCAATTATATGCTTTCCGGCAAGCTGTTTTGTAAGCTCTGCGACAGCTCCATGAAAGGTATCTCCGGCACCGGCAAGCACGGCGAGAAGCACTATTACTATGCCTGTTCAAAGCATACCATCCGTCAGTGTGAAAAACACAATATCGAAAAGAGCTATCTTGAAAACCTGATTGCCTCCGCCACCGCTGATTATATCCTTGCCCCCGGCAAGCTGGAACAGATCGCCGACCGGGTGATTGCCGTCCAGCTCGCCGACCAGCACCGGGAAAATCCCGAAAAAGAAATGTTGGAAGCAGAGTTGTCCGAAAATGTCCGAAAGCAAGATAACATCATGCGCGCCATTGAGGATGGAACCGGCAGTGCCCGGCTCTCCGCCCGGCTGCGTGATCTCGAAGAACAGGAAAGCATACTGCGTGCCCAACTGGCCGCTATTGATGAACCCGCCGCCGCGCCGGTCTATGACCGTGACCAGCTCATTTTTATGCTGTCCCAATTCCAGCGCGGCCCGGACGAACAGGACGAAGAATACAAGCAGCGGCTCATAGATACCTTTGTCCACGCCGTCTATCTTACTGACGAAATAGCCTTTGTGCAATTTAACATAACCGACCCAGAAAAAGCAGAAAGCACCACGCTCGAAAGCGTGATGCTTGATCTGCTCCACGGTAAACCCATCGCGGAAAACCCCAGTAATTCGGGGCTTTCCGCCGGGTTCGACCGGGTTTCACTTGGTGGAGGTGGCGGGAGTCGAACCCGCGTCCGAAAGCACTTTAACAGGACCTT
>CAMDZY010000136.1 GCA_945910975.1 uncultured Clostridia bacterium
CCTGATAATACGCGAATATATAATTCATCGCAGCAAGTCTTCCAATTTGCTTTTTTGTTTTTCAGCCGGAACGATTTCTAACAGCTGTTTTGTAATTGCAGTCAGGTTTTTTGTCATGCTGAGATAAACGTCTGCGTTTGCGGATTTTTTCTTGCCAAATTGATTTTGACCGTTTTGATAATCCTCAACCCACCCATCCATGCGCAGCACTTCTTCCAAATCCTCCAGCGAAACCGTCATAAATGCTGCACGGTCGATTAGCGTCATGGCCGTTTTCAGCTTGTTGCCGTCCAGCGTGGAAAAAATCTCCAAAAGTTCGGATTTTTTCCGTTTTATCCTAGTTTCCTTTGATACTTTTGCCACAAATGACACCCCCTACGTGTAACCTGGAGGGAAATTCGTACCCCCACCAACCGGTCTCCCCGTGCCTGTTCTCATTTGGCGAATAGGGGGATGCCCGCGCGAATCAACTTTCCTACAGCGCACGAATGTGGCCGAGTTCGTCGACCATATATCGCTTTGCATCCGTCCGGTGACGTTTTCCGTGGCAGTCGCGGCAAAGCAAGCGGAGGTTGCTCCATGCAAGCGTGATGCTCGGGTCGTTGATATTATCCGGCGTTAGCTCCACCATGTGGTGTACAATCTCCCCAACCGTATAGCGCCCCTGCACCAAGCAGTCTTCGCAGAGCCATCCACGGCTTGCGCCGTAAGCGTCCCGTGTACATTTCCACATTTTACCTTTGTAGAAACTGCTCGCAAAATCCCTCATTGAACTACTCCAAGCAAAAGGAAAAGTCAGAAAAGTTTCCCTTTCCGACTTTTCTATAATGCCAATATACCACAGGCACGCGTAACAAAAGTAACGAACTTATTTTTTGTTTCGTTTCTCCATGTCGAGATACCGATAGCACGTCATTTTTACACTCGCTTCGGTATTTCCACCCCCTATATGCATGGCCACCTGATACCATGTCAGACCGTTGATAAAACGCAAAGTAAATATTTGCCGCGTAAGGCTGTCAGGGATATCCGCAATATACCGTTCCAGCCTGTTGCGCTCGTGGATGCACTGCTGCTGTTTTGCGGCGATAATTGCATTTAAATCTATGATCTCCGCCACGCAGCGGGCAAGCGTGCCCCCATAACCGGCAGTATGCGGCATGCCGTCCAGCTTTTGCGCTTTCGGCTCGGACACCATAGCCTCAAGCTCCCGCAGCCTGCCCGTATCCATTTCAATTTCACGATTCAGCCAATATAGCTGGGATAGTTCCTTTTTCGTCATGCGCATCACTCCTTCCGCATTCATTTGCCCTCATCCTGCGCCGCAGCGTGCCTCCGCAAAGCTTCCTGCGCCATTTTTACCGCTACCCGCAATTCGTCACTTGTCGCCCTGCCGCAGCCGTTGTAGGGTACTGCAATTTCGAGTACTTCAGCCGCTCTATCGTTTGTCATGCTTATCCGCCTTATATCGCTTAACCCCAATTTCGATTTTGCATCGCCAGCGTAGCCAGGCAAACGCAATCGCAATAACCGGGGAACCGTAATACTGACATTCGTTTATAACGCCCACGCATGGGGTTATAAACCATTCATTTTTTGCAGTCTTATAGTTCGTCAGCAAGATCTCCGCTTCGCTGTGCGCGCAAACATCATCCATTGTCCTCACATAGACCGGTTCCGGATAGCCCAATAGCTGCACCGCATCCATTCGGAACTCCTGGCGTACTCCCAGCGGTAAGACAATCAGCGCCTGACCTTGGCAATGTCTGGCCACCATGTGGCAAAACTCAAGTTCCTGCACAGTCTTTCCCAATCCAAAAGATTCAAACAAAGCCCGTCTACCGCCACGCAGCGCCCAAGCTACCGCGTCCTTCTGGTGAGGAAGTAGCGCAGGGTTGAGTTGATCCCTGTCCACAAGAAAACCGCTAACCGGCGCCCGCTCTATCTTGCTTCGCAAAAAGTTGTAATAGCTATCCATTTAGCGCCCCCAAGTCTGGTAGCAGAATATTTACATTGACTGCATAAGCTACCACTTTTTACATTATTTTCCATCATTGGTCACTCCCTTTATTTCCGAAAACCGCTTTTTGGTAACAGCAATCGGAAATTCTTCAATTTCAGACGCCCAAAGGCAAGTGCCTTGGCCGTTTATACGTTCCCATATCAGAGGGAAGCCGCCGATGTCGTTATCGCACTTGCTTCCCAGATAGCTGTTTCCCATCGCGGTCAAAAAGCTTGAACCCGCACCAATCGGCAAGCATTTTGCAAGCATTTTCCGGTTCCAACAGTTCAATCAGGCGTGTAAGCGTGTCCGCACCGCGTCACCCTTTGGCGTGCCTTGCCTTTCGGCTCTCCCCAAACGGTAAAGACCGTTGCGTTATCATGAATCGTTTGCACGTTCGCCCTCCTCCCGGCAGAAGAAGCAGATATCCGGCTGGCTACCATCCCCTGCATAAATCTCCCCACCGCAGACGCTGCAATAGCCAATGACCGGTGCATCCTGCGGATCGTAAAACAACGGCATCATCCGCTTTCGCCCTCCTCCAGCATCTTTGCGATTGCTTGCTTGCCAAGGGTGGAAACCTGATCGTGGCGTTGCAGTTGTCCGGTATTCCGTGAATTGCCGCCCTTGTTTGCTTTCTTCCGATCGCGTTCCTTGCGCATACGCTGCACATCCGCAAGACACCGCACCCCAGCGGCGTGGTAATTGCGCAAAATTCCCTGAACGTACGACCATCTCGCTTGTTTCTCGTCCAATGCCACGTTAAATGCTTCTATGACCGCATCTGCGCCCATTTCCTCTACGAATGCCTGCAATTCTTCCATGCAGGTCTGCGACGGTGTTGGATTGATCATGTTCATGTACGCATTTGCCGCCTTGGCCAGTTCTGGGTCGCGCATCCGCGCGTAATTACGACTACAAGGACTATAAATATTATTACATTCGTACTCTTTCTCTACCTCTACCTCTTTCTCCTTCTCTTCCTCTTTCTTGTTAACGGTTTCGTTGCAATTCGTTGCATCTCGTTGCAAATCGTTGCAACTCATAAAATTTGATTTCATTTCATTGCAAGTCGTTGCATTTGATTCCGTTTCATTGCATTTCGTTGCAGGTGGTTCCGCTTCGCTTTTGACCGGAGCGGTCTTTTCTTTATTTTTCCCGACTGCAGATTTTTTTCTGCTGGAATCCAGATTTGGCTTGATCAACTCAAACGCAATTGCAACTGCTGGGTTCATCTCACTCATTTCCGGCAGTTCTCCGGTAAGCGCATAAGCGCAAATTGCATCGTAGGCATCTGCGCGGTCGCCTTTGTCCGCAATATGGCTGACCGCCTTATAGAAACTTTCATAAAATGTAAATTGCTTTCGTCCCATGTGTATCCTCCGTTCTCAGAAGCGTACAATCCTCTTAAGGTTTCTGAACGACCTCCCCGGTGGCCGGGTCGGATTCGATTGCTGCGTAGTCGGTCGTATCAACCACCGTATACATATCTTCATCCATCGTCGTTTTAATGGTTTCGTCTTGAACAACTGCCCGTACAAAGTCCGATTTCATCGGCGCATACTTTAATGCACGCTTTAAAACCGTCTTTTTTGCCATTTCATCAAAGCTGGTTTTCCATGGGGAGAAGCCGCCGTAAGCCTTGCTGTATTTCTTCGCATGATTTTCTACGTCAGATTTACTCATGACGTTAAAGCAATATCCGCCGTCTTTCATCCGTACAACCGCATAGTAGTGCGTTGCATCGCCACGGTCAGCAGCTGCGGGGATGTGTTCCAGCTTCGGCTCCAGACCAAGGCAATATTCAAATGTATCGTTTTCGTAGACGGCTTCCGCCTGTATCGTGCTAACCTGTCCGGAACGATAGGCCAGATCGATCATGCCCTTATAACCCAACTGAAATTGAACCTCATCCACGCCGTGATTACGGTAAGGAATCAAATAAGCCTGCCCCAGCGGCGTGTTCGGTTCGACGCCGAGTTGCGCGGCGGTCATCATTGCGCCGAGGAATGACATGGGCGTACATTCTCCCAACTTGGGTGTCGTAGACAACGCGGTCAGAACCATCCGTGTGAAGCGCTCCGGCGTCAGCACGGACGGGAGCGCCTTTTGGATTCCGGGCTGCATGATTTTGATCAAGTCTTGAATTGTCTTCTTTCCTGTGCCGGAAATGCTGTTTTGTGCTTTCTGAATTGAATTTTCCATCAATAATACCTCCTGCTATTTTACGACCGTCAGTTTGAACGGCCTTGACGTTGATGTCTTGCTGTATAAGGACAGATCGATCTCCGGGTATGCCTTTTGAAACGATTTTCTGTCAAATACTTCCCGTGTCTGTGTTTCCCATATAATGCGTACATTCCCGGTTTCGCCGCGCTCAGCGTCTTCCATATAGGCCATGATTTGGTTTTTTTGTTCTTCCATCATGCCTGACAACTCGTCCACCTGTTTCTTCAGCATCAGGTAATTGCGGATGCCGGAATCAACGGCGGCAAGGTCAACGGTCCTGCCGTCGCTCTGACTGTAGATTGCTGTGAGTGCTTCACCGGTCGCCTTCAGGCCGTCCACCGGCGGCGGGGTGTTGGTTTCCACATACTGCCAAAAATCTGCGGCCGCAGCTGCAAGCGCCGTTACTTCTCCATCAGAAACATAGATCGATGCTTCACACCATTCCGGCACATCGTCGTTGAAAACACGGGTCATTTGGTAG
>CAMDZY010000137.1 GCA_945910975.1 uncultured Clostridia bacterium
AAAGCTGCGGAAAGCCATGCACCGATGCCGCGCGCAATGGAAATGCCGCCCTGTCCGGTGACAAGGTACAAAACCAGAACAAAGATTGCATTACCGACGGAAATTGCCGGAACAATGGGCAAAAGCTGAGGGCCAATGCCCAGTAAAAACGCGAAAAACGGGGATAAAATTGCCACAGTAAGTCCGCTGGACAGTCCTGCGACCAGCGCAGCAATGGCGAGCACCGCGTTGACACAAGAGCCTGTTACATATTGTCCCAACGATTTTGTGGCAAATTGCAGTCCAACCAGCAGTGCAATCAAAATGGCGGTTTCCGTAATCCAAAGGCTTTTGGAATGTGCGGCGTTTGGTTTTTGTTTGTTCAAGTTGACGCGCTCCTTTCGCTCAGTGAATGCCGGTGGAACCGAAGCCGTGTTCGCCACGGTCGGTGGAGGACAGGACGTTCACTTCGGTAAACAGGCCGGTAAGATATGGAGTGAGAATCATCTGTGCAATACGCTCACCGTGTGTAATGACACGGGTCGTGTCGCTGTGGTTGAACATACAGATGAAAAGCTCGCCGCGATAGTCGCTGTCAATGACGCCGACCTTGTTCGCGGGTGCAAGCCCTTGCTTGGTAGCAAGGCCGCTGCGGGCATAGACCAGTCCGGCGAAGCCCTCCGGGATTTCCATCGCCAAGCCAGTGGGAACCAACACGGTTTGCCCCGGCGCAATCGTCATGGGTTCGTCCAAACAGGCGTATAAATCGGCGCCTGCGGCATATTCGGTGCCATAGGTCGGCAGCTTGGCGGCGGGACGCAATTTTTTAACGGGTACAGTTTGTTTCATAGTGCTCCTTTCATTCGTGCCAAGGGACGATTTGACCGGTGGCTAGGGTTTGGGGCAAATCGATCAGGCGTTGGTTGGATGAACCGCGGTATTGCAGATTCAGATTTTTTAAAGCCGCCACAAATCGGCCGTCTACCAGTACATCCAGTCCTTCCAACAGCTGACGCGTAATCTTCGGGTCGCCTTTTTTTCCGGGCAAAAGCTCACCGTCGAGCGTGTAACCGGAAAACGCCCAAATGTCTTTTGTGTGGCCGAACTTTGCCCGAACCTGCTGCACAAGTTCCAGCAGAACCGGCTGATTTTCCGGCTCAAACGGTTCGCCGCCCAGCAGCGTCAGTCCACGGATATAATGCCGGGAAAGCAAGCTGATGATTTCGTCTGCCGTTTCCTGCGTAAAGGGCTGACCGTAGTCAAACGCCCATGTCTGCGGTTGAAAGCACTCCGGGCAGTGGTTGCGGCAACCGGATACAAACAGCACCACGCGGACGCCGGGGCCGTTTGCAATGTCACAATCTTTTATTACAGAATAATACATCATCTTTCCCTTTCTTTTCGACCAATTTTGCTCCAAAACGGAAATGTCAGCGGCCAGACGATACCGGCAAACAACACCAGGAAAAAGTAGCGGATGGCATTGGGGAACAGCGCCGCGCCAAACATGGGGCGAAACAGCGCCTTCAGCCCCTCTTTGATGATCAATGCACCCACCAGACCAAGGGTAACCTTCAAAATCTGTGCCCACCAGACGGCTTTGGTTTCAAAGTGAATATATTTGCGCTCCACCGGGTAGACAATCAACAGTCCAACCAGCGCACCGAGCAGGGAATAGGCATTTTTTAGACCGTCGCGGTACTTTTCTGGTTCCAAATCTGCCGGGAAAGAATATATTTTGAGGAACAACAGGTAGCCGAGCGCAATGGTCAGAAATGCTGCAAGCAGGCCGTACATCCGATTGGGGTGCTCGTCCATACTTTTGAACAGCGGGTAGAGCGCCAGCACAAGGATGGAAGCAATGATGAACGATACCCCAACGTCTGCCAGCGTGTGGCAGCCGAGATACATCCGGGAAAAGGAGGTGAGCAGCAGTACCGCGATCGCTGCGGCACGAAGCCACCGTTTTTGCGTGGAACGGGCGATGCCGCCAAAGGTGCCGACCACGTTTTGTGTATGTCCGGAGGGGAACGAGTAACCTGTCGCGCCGCTGCGTGCGCTCTCCACGATGGTAAAATTCGGATCTTTCACCCATGGGCGGGGAACGCGGAACAGCAGCTTTAAAAACTGATTGATGATCGTGCCAACAAAGCCGATGCTCAGCAGGTAATAGCCCTTACGCTTGTCCACGCACCAGAAAACTGCCAGTGCAACCACCATAAACAGCAGTTCCTGACCAAAATATGTAAAAAACTGCATGATGGCATCCAGAACCGGATTCCGGAGCTTCTCCAGCCAATATAAAAATCCCAAGTCAAAAAAACAGCCGTGTGTCATAGCAAATCCTCTCTTTGCGCACCTGTTTGTAGTTATTATAGCATAGATTTCCAAAAAGTAAACAAAATTGTGCATTGGTCAACGGTTGACGGAAGAAAGGAAATGTGTTACAATAATTGTAATTTCATGGAAAAGGAGAACTCCAAATGGCAGATGTAAAAAAGATTCCCACCAGAAGCGAAGTGGCCGAAGAAGATACTTGGGCCATCCATGACCTGTATGCGACCGATGAGGACTGGGAGCGGGAATTTGTATCATTCAAAGAATTGGGCAAAAAGGCTGCAACCTATGCAGGCCGCCTGGGCGAATCTGCGGCAACCTTGCTGGAATACCTGAATTTGGTGGAAGAAACCTCCGGTATCCTGTCGGAGATGTTCAACTATGCCGAGCGCAGCTCCGATGTGGATACGCGCGTGGCAAAATATCAGGATATGTGCGGCAGAATGATGGCGTTTTTTGTGGAACTGCGTGCCGCCACTGCCTTTGAAACACCGGAGTTGCTTTCCATCGATGAAAAGAAGCTGGAGGGCTTCTATCGCGAGGAGCCGGGTCTGGAAAAATACAGACGCTACCTCAACGATACCCTGCGCAAGAAAGCGCACGTGCTTTCTCCTGCCGAAGAAAAGCTGCTCGCTGCTGCCGGTGACATGACACAGGCACCCGAAACAATCTATTCGATGTTCAACAATGCCGACATCACCTTCCCGGACGCCGTGGACAGTGAGGGGGAAAAGCATCCGCTTTCTCAGGGCACCTATATTTCCTATCTGGAAAGCAGCGACCGCGTTCTGCGCAAATCTGCCTTTGAGAATCTCTATCACACCTATGCAAGCTACCGCAACACCGTTGCGGCCGTGCAGGCGGCAGAGGTCAAGCAGCGTCAGTTTGTGGCGCAGGCGAGAAAGTATTCCTCCTCGCTGGAATGTGCGCTGGATGCGACCAATGTGCCGGTGAACGTGTACACCAACCTGATTGAAGCCGTCCATCAAAATATGGACAAGATGTATCGCTATGTTGCACTGCGCAAAAAGCTGCTGGGCGTGGACGAGCTGCATATGTACGACCTCTACACGCCGCTGGTTTCCGGCGTAGATAAGAAGATCCCGTTTGCACAGGCAAAGGAAACGGTTTATGATGCACTGGCTCCCATGGGCGATTATTACCGCTCCATCCTGCGCGAGGGCTTTGACAACCGCTGGATCGATGTCTACGAAAACGAAGGCAAGCGCACCGGCGCTTACTCCGCCGGTGCAAGAAAGCATCCTTACGTGCTGTTGAACTACTCCGGCACGCTCGACAGCCAGTTTACGCTGGCACATGAGATGGGTCACGCCATCCATTCCTATCTGTCCAACAAAAATCAGCCCATTATCGATGCCGATTATGTGATTTTTGTGGCAGAGGTGGCCTCCACCTGCAACGAAGCGCTGCTGATGGAATACCTGTTGGGCAAGACGAGCGACAAAAAAGAACGCGCCTACCTGATCAACCATTTCTTGGAGCAGTTCCGCGGCACTCTGTACCGCCAGACCATGTTTGCCGAATTTGAAATGATTCTTGGCAAGCTGGCGCAGGAGGGACAGACGCTGACAGCCGATCTGCTCAACGAGGAATACCGCAAGCTCAACCGCCTGTATTTTGGCGAGGACATCGTTCTGGATCCGGAAATCGACTCGGAGTGGATGCGGATCCCGCACTTCTATTATAATTATTATGTATTCCAGTATGCAACCGGCTATTCCGCTGCCATTGCGCTCTCCCGCCGCATCCTGAAGGAGGGCAAGCCCGCTGTGGACGATTATCTCAAGTTCCTGTCCGGCGGTTGCAGCAAATCGCCGATCGACCTGCTGAAAATTGCCGGCGTCGATATGTCCACGCCCGATCCGGTCAATGATGCGTTGCAGCTGTTTGGCGAATTGCTCGACGAGATGGAAGAACTGACCAAGGATCTTGGCAATGCCTGACATCTATATACCGACCCTGCACACCTTTGCCATGAACAATGTGTTCACCGGCAGCTTCGGCTTGCTGCGGTTTAAAATCTCACCGAATGTCGTTATGGCGAACAGCAAAGAGGTAGACATGGAAGCCAGTTCCATCCACGCCGAGCTGTGGCACGGAATTTTGTGCTATGAATGCAGCGAGGTGGAAAAGGAGCAGACCTTCCCTATGAGCGAGCAGGGCAGGGCGGATATGAAGCGCTGGCTGGAGGAAAATGTGTAGATCCGCTGCGCGAATCTTCCAAAACCTGCGGTGATTTTTCACGTTTTTCGTGCAAAAATGCCTTTGCAAGTTTTCTGATCTTTTGATAAAATAAAACGGCTCTTTGTCAATAGTTGGGGTAATCGAAAAAACAGAAATGTACTACGAGCA
>CAMDZY010000138.1 GCA_945910975.1 uncultured Clostridia bacterium
GCATCGTCCAGCAGTGCCGGGATTGCATCCGGCTTGAGATGATTGTTTTCCCGCTGCCGCACGACCGCTAGGCGAACGGCTTCAATCAGCCGCGCAGGTTCGACGCTGCGGGGGCAGCGCTCGATGCAGGCAAAGCAGCTCAGGCAATTGTAAATGCCGCGCGAGTTCAGCAGTTCTTCGATTCTGCCCTCCTGCACCATGTCCACAAACTGGTGGGGATGGAAATCCATCGCGTCAAAGGCGGGACAGGTTGCGGTGCATTTGCCGCATTTCATGCATTTTTTCGGATTGGAGCCGGAAATGCGAATGACTTCCTCGGTCAAATAATTCTTTTCCATAGCAGCCCCCTTATTCCACGCCCAAGGCCTGCGCCAGCAGCTCGGTAAAATAGACCACCGGCAGCGGGTTTGCGGCGTTTTGGGTCAGGTTGTAAAGGCAGAGCGGGCACGCGGTGACAAGCAACTGCGCGCCGCAGGCCGTTGCATTGTCCACGACCTCGGTGGCGCGCTTTTGCGCCTGCGGACGATTTTCCAAGGTCTGGTAGCCGCCGCAGCACTCGTTGCGCTGGGCATAGTAGACCGGCTCTGCGCCGATCGCGCGAATAAAATCCTCCAAAATGGTCGGATTTTCGGGATCGTCCATCTGCATCTGCTTGCCGGGGCGAAGCAGCAGGCAGCCATAGTACGCGCCGATTTTTTTGCCGGTCAAGGGGTTGACCACGCGCCGTTTCACCTCGTCAAAGCCGATGCGGTCGCGCAGCACCTCTAAATAGTGCAGCACATTGGTTTCGCCGGCATAGGGCGTTTGCAAATTTAAGTAGCGGCCGACCTTGTCGCGAATCTCGGCATTGGACTGCATATCGCAGTTGACGCGTTTAATGACATGGTGACAGGCAGAACAAAGCGTGACCAATTCACGCCCCTGCTCCTGTGCCGCCATCAGCGCACGCACGGAGGAGAGGCGGGTGGCGATCTCATCCGTGGCCTGCGGGTAGACCGCGCCGCAGCACTGCCATTCGGGCAGCTCTTCCAGCGTGAAGCCGAGCGCGGCGGCAGCCTTGCGGGCGCTTTCATCCAGCGCCTTGCCCTTTGTTTTCAGCGTACAGCCCGGAAAGTAGCTAAATACCATGGGCGGACACCTCCTAAATCATCTGTTCCGGATGGAACACCCGGTCAAATTCTTCTTCCGTCAAAAATCCCAACTGCACACATGCCTGACGCAGGGAAATGTTCTCTTTGTATGCCATCTTTGCAGTCTTTGCGGCATTTTCATAGCCGATGTAAGGATTGAGCGCCGTGACCAGCATCAAAGAATTGTGCAGGTTGTGCGCCATTTTTTCTTTGTTCGGACGGATGCCGACCACGCACTTGTCGTGGAACGACACCATGCTTTCCGCCAGGAGCCGTGCCGATTGCAGGAAATTGTAAATGCAGACCGGCATAAAGACGTTCAGCTCAAAATTGCCCTGTGACGCTGCAAGCCCGACGGCGACATCGTTGCCCATGACCTGCACGGCGACCATCGTAACCGCCTCGCACTGCGTGGGGTTGACCTTGCCGGGCATGATGGAGGAGCCGGGTTCGTTTTCGGGGATGAAAATTTCGCCCAGACCGTCACGCGGGCCGGAAGCCAGCCACCGGACGTCGTTGGCAATTTTCATCATGTCCGCCGCCAGCGCTTTGAGTGCGCCGTGGGCAAAGACCAACTCGTCCTTGGAGGTCAGCGCGTGGAATTTGTTTTCCGCCGTCACAAACGGCTTGCCGGTGATTTCGCTGACCGCTTTGGCAACCGCCTTGTCAAAGCCCTTGGGCGCGTTCAGACCGGTACCGACGGCGGTGCCGCCCAATGCCAATTCGTGCAGATTCGGCAACGCTTGCAGCAGCATTTGCTTGTCACGCTCCAAGCTGGCGCGCCAGCCGGAAATTTCCTGACTGAAGGCGATCGGCGTGGCGTCCTGCAAATGGGTTCTGCCGGACTTGACAATGCCCTCGTTTTCTTGCTCCAAGCGGCGCAGTGTGCCGACCATCAAATCGATGGCGGGCAAAACCTTGTCCTCAATGGCCGTCACGGCGGCGATATGCATCGCCGTGGGGAAGGTGTCGTTGGAGGACTGGGACATATTGATATCATCATTGGGATGCAGCAGCTTTTTGCCCGCCAGCTCATTGCCGCGGTTGGCAATGACCTCATTGGCGTTCATGTTGGACTGCGTACCGGAGCCGGTCTGCCAGACGACCAGCGGAAAATGCTCGTTGAGTGCGCCGCTGATGACCTCGTCACAGGCTTTTGTAATGACCGTCAGCTTTTCATCGGTCATTTTTTCCGGCTTCAACTGGTGGTTGGCAATCGCCGCCGCCTTTTTCAGCACTCCGAAGGCGCGGGTAATCTCGCGGGGCATGGTTTCGATGCCGACGCCGATTTTAAAATTTTCGTGGCTGCGTTCAGTCTGTGCCGCCCAATATTTGTCGGCAGGAACCCGAACCTCGCCCATGGAGTCATGTTCGATACGATAATCCATATCTTTCCTCCTTAAATGTCAAGGCCGCGAATGATTTCCTTTAATTTGTTGGCGCTGTTGCGAATCTTTTCCAGTTCGTCCTCGCGCAGCGGGGTGACGATCTTGTCATGCACGCCGTCGCGGCCGACCAGCGCCAGGGTGGACAGGCAGACATCATCCAGGCCGTATTCGCCGTGCATCATGGTGGAAACCGTCAGCGCGGTGCCGGCGCCGGAGATGATGCACTTGCAGATGTGGCAGACGGCAATGGCGATGGCATAGAACGTTGCGCCCTTGGCACGGATCACCTGTGCGCCGGAGGTTTTCACGAATTCTTCCACCTCGGCATAGTCGGGGCCCCAGTCAATGCTGTCGCCGTGCGGAACACGGAACTTATACTGGTCGATGGGGTTGTTGGCGATCATCGCCAGTGACCACGGCACGAACGAGCTGTCGCCGTGTTCGCCATACACATGGGCATGGACATTCTTGGGGCTGATGTGGAAGCGCTTTGCCAGTTCCGATTGCAGACGGCTGGTGTCCAGCACGGTGCCGGAGCCGAGAATGTGCGATTCGGGAATACCGGAAATTTTATGGAACACGTAGGTCAGAATATCGACAGGATTCGACACAATAATATAAATGGCATCGGGTGCGTATTTCGTGATCTGCGGTGCGATCTGCTTGATGATGTTGACGTTGGTTTGCGCCAGCTCCAGACGGCTCTGACCGGCCTTTCGCGGCAGACCGGAGGTGATGATGACAATGCCGGACCCTTCGGCGTCCTCATAATCGCCGGAGTGCACAATGGCAGGAGAGCAGAACGGTGCGCCCTGATAAATATCCAGCGCCTCGCCAAATGCTTTTTCCTTATTAATGTCGATCATTACGATTTCACTGGCAAAGCCCTGAACCATAATGTCATTTGCAATTGCTGCGCCGACGCTGCCTGCGCCGACAACGGTAATTTTCATAGCCATAGTGATTTCTCCTTTTTTTATCACAAAAGATGGAATCGATTTTTAATCGATTATTTTATATCGATATAATAACACTTATTGATGCGTTTGTCTATAGAAATTTATCAAATTTCCGGTCAGTCCAGCTTTTGCGCCAGATCCTTATAGGGCGAATCGTCCGCGCTGGTGATGGGCGCCTGTTTTTTGTAGAGGGCAACCTGTGCGCTGGCCTTTTTGATGGGCTGACAGGTTCCGGCACCTGCCACACAGCCGCCGGGACAGGCCATGCCCTCCAGCAGGTAGCCGTTGAGCCGTCCGGCTTTTGCCATCTGCATCATTTTGCGGCAGTTTGCCAGCCCCTCGGCGCGCATGATGGGCAAATCCACGTCCGGGTGGGTGCGATGCACCACATTCTGCACCGCTTCCGCCACACCACCGCTGACGGCAAAGCCACGACCGTCGGCGGAACCCTTGTCAAGCGGGGCATCGGGCGTCAAGGTGGCAAAATCGACATTTTTCGCCTCAAACATCCCCTGCAATTCCTCGAATGTCAGCACAAAATCCACATCGCTGCGGATATGCTCGCGACTGGCTTCCAGCTTTTTCGCGGCGCATGGGCCGATAAACGCGACCTTACAGCCGGGATTTTTCTTTTTGATCATCCGCGCCGTCAGCACCATCGGCGTGAGCGTCATGGAGATGTTGTCAATTTGGTCGGGGAAGCAGACCTCGACCATAGAAATCCACGCGGGGCAGCAGGAAGTTCCCATGTAGGGCTGATTTGCAGGTACATTTTCCAAAAAGTCCTCTGCTTCGTCGATCGTGCAAAGGTCTGCGCCAATCGCGACCTCCACCACGGAATCAAAGCCGAGTGCTTTCATGGCGGCGGAAAATTTTTCCGGCGTCAACGCCGCGCCAAACTGACCGATAAACGAGGGCGCAGCGGCAGCAATCACCTTGTGCCCCTGTTGGATGGCGTGAATCAGCTGGAAAAGCTGCCCTTTATCGACGATCGCGCCGAACGGACACGAAACAAGGCACTGCCCACACGAAACACAGCGGTCATAGTTGATTTTGGCCTTGCCATGTTCGTCCGAGCCAATAGCATCCATGCCACACGCCTGCACGCAGGGGCGCTCCAGCTTCAAAATGGCGTGATAGGGGCAGGCGTCGGCGCACCGGCCGCAGCGGATACACTTGTCCTGATCGATCAC
>CAMDZY010000139.1 GCA_945910975.1 uncultured Clostridia bacterium
CCGCAAATCATGCCAAGAACATGCAGGCTGGCTACACCTATGATACGGATAACCGCATCAAAAAGGTGGCATATAATATTCCAGGTGTTGACAATACGTTTGCCAGTTACTATTATAGTAGTGACAAAAACAGCACGGATGTTGCAGTCGGCGCGCTGACCAGGATGTCCATGTTCTCCAAGGGATGGATCAATTACACCTATGATGCACAAGGACGTCTGTTCAAGCGGAATATCGGCGATCTTCTGAATGAAAGCTATGCCTACCTTAGCAAGCCGGGGGATTCCACCAATACCTACACCACAACGTGGATCAGCGGCAAAGCAGTTTCCGACCCGAACGGTGTATCATTAAAGTATTTCTCGTATAATTATAACTCTCTGGGCTATATCACAACAGAGCAGGAAACCAAGAGCGGAACCAAGCTGCAATACACCTATGACGACCAGGGCCAGCTGTTGACCGCAAAGAAATCCGCCAACGATACCCTGCAAAAGACGTATACTTATACCTACGACACCTACGGCAATATTCGTACAGCAACAGACGGCACAACCAGCCACACTTACACCTACGGTGACAGCGATTGGGCTGACCCTCTGACCGCCTATGACGGCACTGCACTGACCTACGATGCCAGCGGCAACCCCACAAGCTATTATAATGGTGCAAACTACACCATGCAGTGGCGCAATGGCAGAGAGTTACAAAGCCTGACCAAGGGTGGCAAGAAAACAAGCTACGAATACGATGTCGATGGTCTGCGCAACCTGAAAACAAATGCAGATGGCAGCTATTCCGTCTACTACTGGCTGGGAAATCCCCTATTGGCTGAAGAGCGTCACACTTCTACGTCCACAAAGAGGGGCAGTTGCAAAATGAATGTTTTGCAGCTGCCCCTGCAATTTCTGCCAGCAGTCAATTTTGCGCATAGGCTTTACAGTGTTGGAAATGTGAATACGTCCCAAGTTGGGGCATATTATTCCGCGCCGTAGTATGTCGGTCTGCCAATTGTGGAAAAGCCATCTGCCCCGGAAATGGTGACGCTGTTGACGCCTGCGGTGCAGTGGATAATTTGGAGGTTGCCGTTATCATCCCAGCCGCCCACGATACCAATGTGGGAATCATCCGAGTAGAATGCAAGGTCGCCTGGCTGTGCTTCGTTCCATGGGATTTCCGTGCAGTAGGCGTGCTGGCTGGTCACGCCGCCGCTGTGACCAATGACATAGGTTCCGCCGGAAGCGTTATAAAATACCCAATCCACAAAGCCGGAACAGTCCAGACCGTAGGGGCGGTAGGTGCCGGTGGTTTCACTGCCTGCCGCCCAGACCTTTTGCAACTGACCCCAGCGGTTGTCCCATCCAAGCACCAAAGATTTGCCGCCCCAGAAGTAATTGACCTTGCTCACAAGGGACAGCGCGTGGCGGAGCACTTGCCTGCGCTCATTGGAGAGGTCAGGCGGGAGATTTCTCCATAGCAGAGCGGCGGTTTCGTCTGAGAGGGTCAAGTTCCCCAAAAGCTGCCGCAAAGATTCACGTCCTGCCAGCATGGAGTCCAATGCTGCGTTTTGGTAGTCGGAAAAGTTCTTCTCTGTCCGCATTTCCTCGGCGCTCTTGCCAGAAATGCGGATGATCAAGGTTGTTGCGGTGGTGGGATTTATAATTGTCCGCTCCTCGGAGGTAATTTCGCACATCTCCCAAAATATTTCCCGGAGCACTTGGATGCGGGTATCATCCAGCGTGGCCACGTCCATGGCTCCTGCGCTGTCGCTTGCCGTGGCACAGGCAAACACTGCTACCACATCTACCCAATCGGGCGGGCTTCCCTCCAACACGATCTCAGCATAGCTTCCCGTTTGCAGCCGCATCAGCTCGGCACAGTATTCCGCGTTGATTTGCGCAACGGCAGCGGACAGGGGCACGGTGTCCGACCCACTGCCGGAAAAGAACACCCCAAAGGGTGACGCAACCACGGCAGCAATTATGGCAACCAGTAGGAACGCCGCAAGCAGCACCGCAGCAATGCCACCACCGGCAAGCGCGCCGAACATTGCTTTTACAACCTTCGCCGCCGCAAGGGCGGCATTTTTTGCGCCCTCAGCCGCCCGCTTTGCCGCTTGTTTGGCCTGCGCCGCCATTTTGCGCTGTGCTTCTGCCCGAAATTTGCGCCGCCCCTGTTCGGCGGCTTTTTTCGCGCCTGCGGTGCCCTTGCGGATGCTGCGGGTTTTCGGCTGTTTGGCGCTTCCTGCGGTCTTGATGGGGTTGGCACTTGCTGCTTTGCACGCGGTTGGCTTCTGCTTTGGGGCGGTGGCAGCGCTGCGAATGGTGGACGAGCGGATTTGCGGAGAAGATGGATGGGATTGGAAACGGTCCGAGAGTTGTTTTTGTTCTGTTTTTACCTGTCGGTGCCTTTGCACCCGCCGTTGAAAGGCATCGCGGCCTTTTTCAGCGGCGGTGTGAGCAGCATCGGCGGTCTGCACAACAACATGATCGACCTCCTGCATGAATGGGTCGTCGCTCTCACCACGCTGCATTCCTTTGGCAACAAGCTGCCCAACAGCTCGCTGCTTTGCAGCCTGCTTGATCGCGCCTGACTTTGTCTTTGGTGCTACATTCTTTGTTTTCGGCTTAAAATCCTCTTTAATGCGAATCTCTGAAATAGGCAAGTCCTCCTTTTTCCTGTCCCAAGCTGGGACGAATTACAGCACACGTTCACAGTAGACCGCATAACGGCATCTTCCGCCGCTGCCATAGGGGTGACAGGTAAGGAGCGTCAACAGATCGCGACCTGGTTGAATTAAGATTTCCTCTGCCTGAGATGGCTGAATAATTTTGATTTCCGCCACGCGGTAGGTCAGCGTTTTCCAAAGATTGGTCAGCGTGATTTCGTCTCCAATTTCTAAAACATCAATGTGCCGGAAAAACAGCGCACCGTTCCAACCGCGATGCCCTGCAAGGACACAGTTGGTGTTTTCCCCACCAATCGGCATGGAGGAACCAGAAAGCTGTGCAATCCCTTGGTTCAGATGGGTGCTCGTCGCACCGAGGTAGACCGGTTCTTGCAGGTTCATCTTTGGAATCGTCAGAACGGCAATGGTGTCATCTTCCAGACCGTAGGCAGCAAGGTCAAATACCTCTGCGGTGTATGCCCGTGGGTCAGCCAGACCGGCTTGGCCGTTAGCATAGAGTTCGGCATTGTAGTTCTGCATGGCGTGTAACAGTTCTGCGTAGGGTGGCTCCGGCCTTTCGGCACGCTGTGGTTCGTTGACCTTCTCCGTATGCGGCAAGGCCGGCGTTCGTTCACATTCCTTCAAAAAAGTTTGCACCGCCTGTTCGGACTGCGCCGCCTGTCGTTCCCTGTGGAATGTCGGATATAGCAGCACGCCAATGCCGCAGAGCAAAAGCAGCATGGCAAAAATGATTAAAACAGTTCTTTTCATCGTTTCTCAAAAACAGGCCGCTCCAATCAAGGAACAGCCTGTTGTAGTGCGCATCATTTCTTATTTTATGTCTTCTTGCGCTTCATCACGGACGCCGCGAGGAAGGACGCTGCTATCAGCATAAGCAGAAGCCCACAAACCGTATAACGCCAAACACCGTGATCGCCGGTTTTGGGAAGTTCAAAGGCTCTCTCATTCACCACGGTGACGGAAATGTCGCGCTCACCCTCAAAGGGCAGACTTCCCTCAAAGGCAGGCTCGGTCAGCAGGCTATATCCGTCCGGCGCGGAAATTTCGGTCAGCCGGTAGAGAACGGCGCCAAGCTGCGTATCAATACAAAGTCCGGTGTATTCCACTTTCCCATCTGCGCTGGTTGTCAGTTCGCCGTTTGTCAGCCCATCAGAAGTGCAGTATCCGGCTTGCACAGGATCATTTCCATCGCGGTGCTGCACCGGTGCCCATGTCTCGCCGCCATTCACGGAAAATTCCAATCGAAAAGTTACACCGGACAGCGGGTGCTTGTCCTCATCTGTTTTGAGGATCTGGATGCTGCCATCGGTAACGTCATTTTCATGCTCCCGCACAATTTCCTCTGCGTCCTTGCAGATGGCAAACGCGTAAACGGTGTCGTCCAGCACGAAACCCTCCGGAGCGGCAAACTCCTGATAGCTATATTCCCCATAGGCGAGATTTTCAAAGACGATCTCACCGTTTTCATCGGTGTATTTTTCTGTAATTTGTGTGCCGCTGCTGTCAAACAGGCGGTAACCCGCGCCGGAAAGCGGCGTCTGCATCCCCCGCTTGACAATCTTCAAGCTGCCGCGAATCAGGCGGTTGGAAAAATTGACGGTATTCGTGCCGAGTGCCGCCGTGATTGTCTGTGTCGGCGTTTGCCCGATATAGCCCTCCGGGACAGTCTCAACAATGCGATACATTGTACCGGGCGTCAAGTCCTCAATCAGAATTTTACCCTCAGCGTCGGTCGTGTAGCTGCCAAGCAGGGCGGGCTGGCCGTCGGTTAGCTGATAAATCGTAAATTCAATCCCGTCTACCTTGCCGTCATCGGAGGTCTTGACCAGTTCCAGTCGGGAAACGGGATGATTAACAAAGGTGACGGAATTTGTCCCAACTTGGGGC
>CAMDZY010000140.1 GCA_945910975.1 uncultured Clostridia bacterium
TTTCAGTCATTTTTCGCACTTTTGGGGTGCAATTAGGGAATATTTTTCAGAAAATCTCGAAAACCAGTTGAATTTTTTAAAAATTTATCATAGAATAACAAAAGCGCTGTCGGAGCCAACTCCGGCACAAATAATTGCATTGGGGAGCATTTATGCTGAACGTTGTTTTGGTAGAGCCGGAAATTCCACAAAACACCGGCAATATTGCACGCACCTGTGCCGCGACCGGTTCGGTGCTGCATTTGGTCAAGCCGTTGGGCTTTGATATTTCCGATCGCGCCGTCAAGCGGGCGGGTCTGGATTATTGGCATTTGGTGGATGTCCGCGTCTATGAGAATCTGGACGATTTCTTTGCAAAAAACGACGTGCAGGAGCTGTGGTGTCTATCCACCAAATCGCCTTGCAGCTACGCCGAGGTTGCCTATCACGACGGCTGTTATCTGATGTTCGGCAAGGAAACCAAGGGCTTGCCGGAGGATTTTCTTGCAGCGCATCGTGAAAGCTGCGTCCGCATCCCCATGCGCACGGAAGCACGGAGCCTGAATCTCAGCAATTCCGTCGCCGTGGCCGTGTTCGAAGCCTTGCGGCAGCTGGACTTTCCGCACTTGCAGGGCTTTGGCAAAATGAAGCCGTAAAAAATTACAGGCACTTGCCTGAATCAACAGGAGGATCCTTATGAATTACAACAAGAAGTCCGTAGAAGATATCGATGTAAAGGGCAAACGCGTACTTTGCCGTTGCGACTTTAACGTTCCCACCAAGGAGGGAAAAATCACCTCGGATAAGCGTATCGTTGCCGCTTTGCCGACCATCGAATACCTCGTCAAGCATGGCGCACGCGTGATTCTTTGCTCCCATATGGGTAAGCCCAAGGGCGAATACAAGCCGGAGCTGAGTTTGCAGATCGTCGCCGACCGCCTGTCCGAGCTGCTGGGACAGCAGGTCAAAATGGCCAAGGATGTTGCCGGCGAAGATGCAAAGGCACTGGCCGCTTCCTTGCAGGACGGCGAGGTCATGCTGTTGGAAAACACCCGCTTTGAAAAGGGCGAAACGAAAAACGATCCCGCTTTGGCAAAAGCACTGGCAGACTTGGCCGATGTATTTGTCAATGACGCTTTTGGCACGGCGCATCGCGCACACGCCTCCACGGCAGGTGTGGCCGATTATCTGCCCGCTGTCTGCGGCTATCTGATTGAAAAGGAAATCGGCATCATGGGCAAGGCGCTGGCTGACCCCGAACGTCCGTTCGTTGCAATTCTGGGCGGTGCAAAGGTTTCCGACAAGCTGAATGTCATCAACAACCTGCTTGAAAAGGTCGACACGCTGATCATCGGCGGCGGCATGGCCTACACGTTCCTGGCTGCAAAGGGCTATGGCATCGGCAAATCTCTGTTTGACGCGGAAAAGGTCGACTACTGCAAGCAGATGCTGCAAAAGGCAGAGGAAAAGGGCGTAAAGCTGCTGCTGCCCGTTGACACAGTGGTTGCCGCCGGCTTCCCCAGCCCCATTGATGCACCGATCGACGTCAAAACAGTTGCTGTCGACGCAATTCCTGATGATATGGAGGGTTTGGACATCGGCGAAAAGACCCGCGAATTGTTCGCCAGCGCTGTGGCCAGCGCAAAAACCGTTGTTTGGAACGGCCCCATGGGCGTGTTTGAAAATCCGACCCTTGCTAAGGGTACCATCGCCGTAGCACAGGCTTTGGCAGATTCCGGTGCGACCACGATCGTCGGCGGCGGCGACTCCGCAGCAGCCTGCGAACAGCTCGGTTATGCCGATCGCATCACCCACATTTCCACCGGTGGCGGCGCTTCTCTGGAATTCCTGGAAGGTCTGGAGCTGCCCGGCATCGCCTGCCTGCAAGACAAGTAATTCTATCCTACGATCTGCCCGGGTTCTTCCGGGCAGATTTTACACCAAAATCCCGTTCAGGAGAAACATATGAACAGAAAATACCGCAAAACTGTAATCGCCGGCAACTGGAAAATGAACAAAACGCCGTCCGAAACCAAGGAATATATGACAACCTTAAAGGCGATATTCCCAAAAGGTCGCTGGTGTGATGTGGCGCTTTGCGTTCCCGCCGTGTGCATCCCCGTTGCCATCCGTGCCCTGCGGGAATCCCGCGTGGGTATCGGTGCCGAGAACTGCAACGCAAATGCCTCCGGCGCCTATACCGGCGAAATCTCCACCCATATGTTGGTGGACGCCGGGTGCAAATATGTCATTATCGGCCATTCCGAACGCCGTGCCATGGGTGAAACAGATGCCGATGTCAATGCCAAGGTTCTTGCAGCACTGGACGCCGGTTTGATTCCGATTTTGTGCTGTGGTGAAACGCTTGAGCAACGTGAAAACGACATTACCTGCGAGTGGATCACCATGCAGATCAAGGCCGCCTTGCGCAGCGTTACAGAGGAAAAAGTGCGCAAAATCATCATTGCCTATGAGCCGATTTGGGCAATCGGCACCGGCAAAACCGCTACACCGGAGCAAGCCGAGGAGGTATGCGAGCATATCCGCACCGTGATTCGAAAGCTGTATGGCTCCAAGAGCGCCCGCGCCGTTTCCATTCTTTACGGTGGCTCCATGAATGAAAAGAACGCCTTCGAGCTGCTGGAGCAGCCGGACATCGATGGCGGACTGATCGGCAGCGCATCGCTGGTGCCCGAAAAGTTCGTGAAAATCATTGAGGCCGCCAATCGCCCCTCGATTTGACACTCTGCCTCAGATGTGATCCGTCACGCGATCGCATCTGAGGTTTTTTGTGATATCCCGCAAATAGGGTATAAAACTTTTGCTTCCGGGGCGGTAGCTTCGCAGAATAAGCGATTTCCAAATGATACCGATGTAAATTCGTGGAATTTCCACAAAAAACCGCAAATCGACGTATTTTATGGATTTACAAACGGAGAAAAAAGTGTTAGAATAGATACGGACTAAATTTGAATACTTGGAGGTATTGATCTTGGCCAGAAAACTGAAATCTATGGACGGCAATACTGCCGCCGCACATGTCAGCTACGCCTTTACCGAAGTAGCCGGCATTTACCCCATTACCCCTTCCTCCCCGATGGCGGACTACGTTGACCAGTGGTCGGCTGCCGGTCGGAAGAACATTTTCGGCAACACGGTAAAGGTGATTGAAATGCAGTCCGAAGCCGGCGCAGCCGGTACCGTACACGGCTCTTTGGCAGCCGGTGCGCTCACCACCACCTACACCGCTTCTCAGGGTCTTCTGCTGATGATCCCCAATATGTATAAGATCGCCGGCGAACTGCTCCCCTGCGTCTTCCACGTTTCGGCAAGAACCGTGGCAAGCCATGCGCTGAACATTTTCGGTGACCATTCCGACGTCTACGCTTGCCGCCAGACCGGCTTTGCTATGCTGGCTGAAGGCAACGTGCAGGAAGTCATGGATCTGTCCCCCGTGGCACATCTGGCTGCTCTGGAAGGTCGCGTGCCGTTTATCAACTTCTTTGACGGTTTCCGCACCTCTCACGAAATCCAGAAGATCGCCATTTGGGATTATGACGATTTGAAGGAAATGTGCAATATGGACGCTGTGGAAGCCTTCCGTAAGCACAGCCTGAACCCCGAACGCCCCGCAATGCGCGGCAGCCACGAAAACGGCGACACTTTCTTCCAGCACCGCGAAGCCTGCAACAAGTACTATAACGCTCTGCCCGCCGTGGTAGAAAAGTACATGGGCAAAATCAACGAAAAGCTGGGCACCAACTATCAGCTGTTCAACTACTATGGCGCACCCGATGCTGACCGCGTCATTATCGCCATGGGCTCCATCTGCGACGTGGCAGAAGAAGTCATCGACTATCTCACTGCGCACGGCGAAAAGGTCGGCTTGATCAAGGTTCGCCTGTTCCGGCCGTTCGCAGCAGACAAGCTGCTCGCCGCAATTCCCGCTACCTGCAAGAAGCTGGCCGTTCTCGACCGCACCAAGGAACCCGGCGCACAGGGCGAGCCTTTGTTCATGGACGTCGTCACCGCTCTGGCCGCTGCCGGACGCACCGACATTCAGGTCATCGGCGGCCGTTACGGTCTTGGCTCCAAGGATACGCCTCCCGCTTCCGTCTTCGCTGTTTACAATGAACTGAGCAAGGACGAAATGAAGCGTCAGTTCACCTTGGGCATCAACGACGATGTGACAGGTCTGTCCCTGCCCGAAACCGAAGCTCCCAACACCGCAGCAGAAGGCACCATCGAGTGCAAATTCTGGGGTCTGGGCGGCGACGGCACCGTTGGTGCGAACAAGAACTCCATTAAAATTATCGGCGACTACACCGAAAAGTACGTACAGGCTTATTTCCAGTACGACTCCAAGAAGACCGGCGGCGTCACCATTTCTCACCTGCGTTTCGGCGACAAGCCCATCCGCAGCCCGTACTACATCAACAAGGCCGACTTTGTCGCCTGCCATAACCCCTCTTACATCACCAAGGGCTTTAAGATGGTGCAGGACGTCAAACCCGGCGGCGTATTCATGATCAACTGCCAGTGGTCGCCCGAAGAACTCGACCACCATCTGGACGCTGCTT
>CAMDZY010000141.1 GCA_945910975.1 uncultured Clostridia bacterium
TGTTATTGGAGCAATCACCTTTTTTATAGTTGGCGTTGCTTACCGCAAAAAGGTTGCCGAACGAGAAATCGGCAGCGCAGAAACGGAAGCTACCCGCATTATCAACGAAGCCATCCGCGGCGGTGAGAGCAAAAAGCGCGAAATGCTGCTGGAAGCAAAAGAGGAAATCCATAAATCTCGCACAGAAAACGACAAGGAGCTGAAAGAGCGCCGCGCTGACCAGCAAAAGCAGGAGCGTCGCTTGCAGCAGAAAGAAGAAACGCTCGATCGCAAACAGGCCGCTTATGAGCGCAAGGAAGAAGAATTGCGCAACAAGCAGCAGGCCATCGATGCCACACGTGAAGAAATCGACCTGATCAAAAAGAGCCAGTTGGAAGTTCTGGAAAAAATTTCCGGCCTGACGCAGGAGTCGGCAAAGGAATATTTGCTGAAAAATGTGGAAGACGACTGCCGCCACGATGCCGCTGTCAAGATCAAAGAGGTCGAAATGCAGTTGAAAGATCACGCAGACCAAATGGCGCGGGAGATCATCTCGCTTGCCATTCAGCGCTGCGCCGCCGACCACGCCGCCGAAGCCACGGTTTCCGTTGTTCCGCTGCCCAATGACGACATGAAGGCTCGCATCATCGACCGCGAGGGTCGCAACATTCGCACACTCGAAACCATCACCGGCGTTGATTTGATCATCGACGACACGCCGGAAGCCATCACGATCTCCTGCTTCGATCCCATTCGGCGGGAGGTTGCCCGCGTCGCACTGGAAAAGCTGATCGCAGACGGCCGCATCCACCCCACCCGCATTGAGGATATGGTGGAAAAAGCCAAGCGCGAGGTTGACCACGTCATCCGTCAGGAGGGCGAACGCGCCACATTTGAAACCGGTATCAACAACCTGCACCCCGAACTGGTCAAGCTGTTGGGTCGCTTGAAATACCGCACCTCTTACGGCCAGAATGTCCTCAACCACTCCATCGAGGTGGCACACATTTCCGGTCTGCTCGCCTCGGAGCTTGGCGTGGACGTTACGCTTGCCAAGCGCGCAGGTCTGCTGCATGACCTGGGCAAGGCCGTTGACCACGAAATGGAAGGCAGCCACGTTCAGTTGGGCGTAGAGCTGGCGCGCAAATATAAGGAAGGCACCGAGGTCGTCCATGCCATCGAAGCGCACCATGGCGATGTCGAGCCGCGCACCATTATTGCCTGCTTGGTGCAGGCCGCCGATGCCATCTCCGCTGCCCGTCCCGGCGCACGGCGTGAAAACGTAGAAAACTACATCCGCCGTCTGGAAAAGCTGGAAGAGCTGACCGGCTCTTACCCCGGCGTTGAAAAATCCTATGCCATTCAGGCCGGCCGCGAGGTTCGCATCATGGTCAAGCCCGAGGAAGTCAGCGAGGAGAACATGGTTCTCATGGCACGCGATTTGGCGAAGAAAATCGAAGCCGAGCTGGAATATCCCGGTCAAATCAAAATCAACGTCATCCGCGAAACCAAGGCTGTGGAGTACGCAAAGTAAACATTCCCCCGGTTGGAGCAAAGCGCTCCAACCGGGATTTCATTTTGTCACGCTGCAAAATTTGGCAAATTTTGCAGCGTACATCGTCGGCTAAAAACTTGCATAAATCCTCTTTGTTTGCAAACAATACCAGTGCAAGGAAATCAAACAAAGGAGAGAAAAATTATGAAAGCAACCGGTATTGTTCGGCGGATCGACGATCTGGGGCGCGTGGTGATTCCCAAAGAAATCCGCCGCACCCTCCGCATTCGCGAGGGCGACCCGCTGGAGATTTACACGGAAAAGGACGGAGAGGTCATTTTTAAAAAATACTCGCCGATGGGCGATTTATCGGCGTTGGCAACACAGATTTGTGACTCGCTGGGCAAAAATACAGGTCACATCGCCGCCGTATCCGACCGCGACAGCATTATTGCCATTTCCGGCGCGCCGAAGCGCGAATTGCTGGAAAAGCAGAACTCACAGGAACTCGAGCGCCTGATGGAGCAGCGCAAAACCTACCGCTATGTTCCCGGCTCCAGCCGCATCCGCGCAACGGATGCCTCCGACCGCTACCATCTGGCAGTTGCCTCCCCCATTATTTCCGAGGGAGATCTGATGGGCTGTGTCATGCTACTGATGGACGAAAGCACCCACGCACCCGAAGAAACAGAACAGAAGCTGACGCAAACCATGGCAGGCTTTTTGGGTCGGCAGATGGAAAATTGAATTTCACTGTACCAACCGGCCGATCCCACGCAACGGATCGGCCGGTTTACAAAATGATTGCATTTTTCCATAATTTTGGTATAATAACTGCGGAGCAGTTACTATACCAAACCAAAACCATCAGTTTGCGCCCTAATCAATACAAGGAGAGTTTACATATGAATCGAATCAAAAAGAACTTTGGCTTTGGCTGTATGCGCCTGCCGATGCAGGGCGATGCGGTCGATACCGTGGAATTTTCCAAAATGGTAGACCTGTTTTTGCAGAGCGGCTTTAACTATTTTGACACCGCACACGGCTATCTGGACGGCAAAAGCGAGCTGGCACTCAAGGAGTGTCTGACCAGCCGTTACCCCCGCGACCGCTATACCCTCACTAACAAGCTGACCAAGCCCTATTTTAACTCGCAGGCGGAAATTCGTCCGTTTTTTGAAAGCCAGCTCGAGCGCTGCGGCGTAGATTACTTTGACTTTTACCTGATGCACTCCCAAAATGCGCAGGTTTTCGCCTATTTCAAGGAGCATCACGCCTACGAAACCGCGCTGGAACTGAAGCAGGAGGGCAAGATCCGCCACTTCGGCATTTCCTTCCATGACAAGGCCGCCGTTCTGGAGCAAATTTTGACAGAATATCCGCAAATTGAAGTCGTTCAAATTCAATTTAACTATGCAGATTATGACAGCCCGTCCGTGGAGAGCCGCAAGTGCTACGAGGTTTGCCGCAAATTCAACAAGCCGGTCATCATTATGGAGCCGGTCAAGGGAGGCACACTGGTCAACCTGCCGGAGCAGGCACGGGACGTGTTTGCCAAGCTGGGCAATGCCAGCACCGCCAGCTACGCCATCCGCTTTGCGGCCGGCTTCGAGGGCGTGATGATGGTGCTCTCCGGCATGAGCAATTTGGAGCAGGTGCAGGATAACGTCAGCTATATGCAGGATTTCAAACCGTTAAACGACGCAGAGATGAACGCCGTAAAGCAGGTTCAGCAGATTTTCCAGAACATGGGCTTGATTCCCTGCACAGCCTGCCGTTACTGCACTGCCGGCTGTCCCAAACAGATCGCCATCCCCGACCTGTTCGCCTGCATGAACGCCAAGACCGTCTACAAAGACTGGAACGCCGATTTTTATTACGGCCTTCACACCTCCAAAGGCGGCAAGGCATCCGACTGCCTGCGCTGCGGCCTGTGCGAGCAAGCCTGCCCGCAGCACCTGGCCATTCGCGATTTGCTCCAGGACGTTGCCAAAACGTTCGAGAAGACCGTAGAATGATTTTAGAAACGAAACGCCTGCTTCTGCGCCCGTGGGAAGAGAGCGACGCGCCGGAGCTTTACCGCTACGCCAGCAGTCCGGAGGTCGGCCCCATTACAGGGTGGCCGGTACATACCAGCGTGGAGAACAGCCGGCAAATCATCCGCGATATTTTGTCGGTGGATGATACCTATGCCGTCGTGTTAAAAGAAACCGGCAAGCCGGTTGGCAGTGTGGGAATCATGTTCCACACCAAAATTGCCACGCCGCAGGAGCCGGAAATCGGCTATTGGATCGGCGTTCCCTATTGGGGACAAGGTCTGATTCCCGAGGCCGTGGAAGAATTGCTCTGCCACTGTTTTGAAGATCTGTCCTGCACCGGCGTATGGTGCAGCTACTTTGACGGCAATGTAAAATCCCGGCGCGTACAGGAAAAGTGCGGCTTTGTCTATCACCACACCGCTCCCGCCGCCCCGCCCGCAGAACCGTGGCCGACCCATTATCAGTATTTGCGCCGCGACGCCTGGAAAAGCGCCGGAACCATCTGAGCGGTTTGCCACACGGCAAATTTTTCGGCGCCGGTGTAGAAATTTTTTGAAAAAATCCGCAAAA
Source organism: uncultured Clostridia bacterium (assembly GCA_945910975.1). Classification (GTDB taxonomy): domain Bacteria; phylum Bacillota; class Clostridia; order Oscillospirales; family Oscillospiraceae; genus JAKSPM01. The sequence goes on from CAMDZY010000141.1 coordinate 4,084, forward strand.
GTGCGGAAAATATAATTGCATTGACAGGAAAAGTATGTTAAAATAGGTTGTTGTAACACGAATCTAAGAGAAAAGATTGATACACCGGGAAAATGGTGTTTCAGAAATCGAAAGGAGTATTTTCTATGTCCCAAACGTTTGTCTATCGCTTTAAAGAAGGCCACGATGCCTTCGCCGGCAACCAGACTAACATGAAAAACACACTGGGCGGCAAGGGCGCAGGTCTGGCCGAAATGACCCACGCCGGCATGCCGGTTCCCCAGGGCTTTACCATCACTACTGAGGCTTGCACGCAGTATTACGCAGACGGCCGCGAGATCAACGCCGAAATTCAGGCTGAAATCTTTAAGCACGTTGCACTTCTGGAAGAAGAAACCGGCAAGACCTTCGGCGACATTGAAAACCCGCTGCTGGTTTCCGTCCGTTCCGGCGCACGTCAGTCCATGCCCGGCATGATGGACACCATC
>CAMDZY010000142.1 GCA_945910975.1 uncultured Clostridia bacterium
CCACCATCTTGTCCATTTCCTCATCATCGCGCACCTGAAACGGATGTCCCTCAAAAGGGTACAGCTCAGACAGAGGCAGGATCTGGATTTTCTCTAACTTGGCATCCTGCCGTTCTTCCTCAGTGGAAAACAAGTCATCTATCGAGGGCAGTCGGATGTTTTTCGCGAGATCTCTCACTCTTTTCCACCTCCTTTGCCAATGCTCTGTAAGCAGTGCTCGCCGGGCATTGCTTACTATAACGAAGTACGCTCTCCGATTTAGTAAGGCTTTCACCGACTCTGGTGCAGCGCGGAACGATTGCCTGATAAATGCGCGTGTGCGGACCATAGCTTGTGTGAATGGCTTTGATCATATCCCGTGTCATATTGGTACGATGGTCTGCCATGGTAATCAGGACACCGTCTATCTCCAGTTTAGGATTGATTTTCCTGCGAATTTTACGGATGGTGCCAATGATACTGGCAAGACCTTCGACATCAAGAATCAGCGGCTGTACGGGAATCAAAACTCTGTCTGCGGCGGCAAGAGAGGCGGTGACAAGGTTGCCGAGTTCCGGCATACAGTCAATCAGACAATAGTCGTATTGCCCTTGAAATGGTTCCAGCGCCCATTGCATTACGCATTCACGCATAAAGGTATTTGTCAAACTTCGCTGCAAATCAGAAAGTTGAATGTTGGCGGGAATGACATCTACTTTTTCATCGGTATGGATAACAACATCGGGTGGGTCTACCTCGTTGCAGGCAGCCTCAATCAGCTCTTTCAGGGACGCACCTTCGTTCCCCTGCGAACAGCCAAGGTATCGGCTCAGGCTGGCCTGCGGGTCGGCGTCCACCAGCAGAACTTTATTACCCATATCTGCCAATGCTACGCCCAAGTTTACAGCGGTCGTCGTTTTGCCCACACCGCCTTTTTGGTTGGCAATCGCTATTGTTTTCATACGCGCTCTCCTCGCTGTTTTTCAATCTTTGACTTGTACCAAATAAGGCTTTCGTTGTAGTCCTTACCTACGGCAGGCAGCCGTTTTTCCACATTGAATCCGCGCTCGGCAAGGCGCTGGGCAACCGTATCGGCAAAGCGCAGCCCCGGCTCATCCCGGTCAAAGCAGAGCACCACATTTTTCACCTGCGGATGCTGCTGCAAAAAGTAGTCGATGGGCAGATAGTTCAGCCCGCCCAGCGCCAGATAATGCACATTGCGCCACTTTCCAATGTCCGTATACTGACGCAAGGTCGCGCCGGACATAGCATCAATCGGGGCCTCGTACAGCTCCACGGTATCGCAGTCCGGGTTTTCCGCTTGCATCAGAAATCCGTACTTCTTTTGGCTGCCGGTGACATCACCGCGGTAGGTGCCTTGGCAGCCACGCTGAAAAGCAGAACGCGGAATGCCGACTTCATCCTTGCCCACAAAAACGCAGTTGCGGTAGTTGCCGCGCGTGGTCTGATACAGAATCCCTTCGTTCAGGCAATATCGCAGCACCTTGGGGCTGATACCGCGGTGCATCAGGTAGGCGGTCGCTGCCTGTGCATTTTTGTCGGGACGCGGCAGTGTAAAGTCGTGCGTTCGGCTGCTTTCCACGGTGGCAACTCTGACCTGCTGAAAAGGAACAAGCTCCATCTCGTTCAAAAGCATTACTGCCGAGCGAAAGCTCATCCCCTCGACCGTCAGCAGATAATCCAGCGCGCCTCTGCCGCCCTTGCTCTGGGAGCACCAGTGGAACAGGTTCTTGCTCGGCGTGATCCGCAAGCTGCTGTGCGATTTTGTGCAGTACTCATCCCTGGATTTTCGCACAAGCTCTCCGGGACGGTAGGTGTTTAAGAAATCCACGAGCTGGACCTCGCGGGCGGCTTTGATGTTCTCTGCGGGTAATCTCATTGCTGACTTCCTCCGTTGGTGTAAATAAAAAAAGCCCTTACCGATGGTAAAGGCGTAGAGTAACGATATTCTTGTTTCAGCTGGCTTTTTGTCCCTTCAGCTGGCTGAAAGGGGGTGTGGGGGAAAACACAGACGGCACCCCATTTCCCGAAAAAAGATATACTTCCCCCTTGGTGTATAGAAAAGGATTGTCGCTGCGATAAAAACGCAGATTGCAAAGCCCCGCCGGATAGAGTATAATCGTTCTATAAGGTAAGGCAGGTGAGCAGAATGCGATTTTTCCTGATGCAGCGCAATCATCCAGTGGCTGTTATTGAAATAGCGGAAAAGACCGGCGACATTATTGATGTGGCAGAGGTTCTTTCGGCGCAGAGGATTCCCCTTGGCGCAAAGCATAGCGATGGCAGCTTTGATGTTCTGTCCCTGCGCAAATGGTGGGCAGGGCGCGGTATCCCGGCAAGCCGTTCCGGGCTGGAGCACGCCTTGGAAACGCTGCATATTCCTTACGCCGAACTTCTGCTTGTCAAATGCAGCGGGCTGAGCCTTTCAGACCAGTATTGGGTCACGCCCTGCGATGCCCCACAGAACTGGCACGATGTAAATTTCTACGAGAACGACTTTTCTGACGATGTGGGACGCGCTCTGTTTGGCGAGGAGGTTCTCTCGGCACAGCCGGATTTGTGTTCTCCCTGCAATACCTCAGACGGCTTTTTACAAAAGCGCTGGCGCATTGCGGACGGAAAACGAATCCTCTTAAAAGCAGGATCGGGCATTTACAAGCAGGAGCCTTACAACGAAATCGTTGCCACGGCTCTGTATGATGCGCTTGGTATGCCGCACGTTCCCTACTGGCTCGTAGAGCAGGGCGGGCAGGTCATGTCCGCCTGCGCGTGTTTTACCAATGACCACACCGAGCTTGTCACCGCCGCCCAATTTATGCGGCTGCTGCCGCAAGCGCAGGGTATTTCCAACTGGGAACACTTCAACGCTTGCTGCCGGACCGTCGGAATCCCTGATGCGAGGAAAGCGGTCTGCAATATGCTGGCTGCCGATTTCATCTTAGCCAACACGGATCGCCATTTGGGAAACTTCGGTTTCCTGCGCGATTCCGAAACGCTGGAATGGAAAGGAACAGCGCCCATCTATGACAGCGGCACAAGCCTTTGGCAGATGACCCTCACCCGCGCGATCAATGCGGAAGCCATGGTTCCCGCAAAACCGTTTGAAACCTCGCAGCAATCCCAGCTAAAGCTGATTGCGCCTTATGTGGACCTGCCGTTGGAGCGCCTTGATGGATTTCCCAATAAAGTAGAAGAAATCTTCCGAACAGTTGCCCAGTTTGATGATGGACGAGCCGCGAAAATTGCCGCCGCTGTTAGTGGCCGCATTCAAATGCTTCGATTTAATAGGGCATAATCCGAAATAGCTCCAAAGCATACGGTTTGTGAAATGACTACAAATTGTAGGCAGTTAAAAATTACGGAAGCTATATGTCGCTGCCTAATGCCGATGACAGTCATGCGCCAACTGGTGACAAATTGTCAGCAGTTGAAATAGGGCTATAAAAACAGCGTCCTCCGTTTTACATTCGGGGGACGCTGCTTTTCTCTATGGCACTCATTTGGCGGTGGGCTTTTTTGTCGATTTGCCTTGTCGGCTGAATTCTTTCGCAAGGTCAACCAGCTTTTTAGAAGGTCGATAGCTGTCCAGAATATGAGGACTAAGCAGGAAATTCAGCAGACAAGATTTGGGAATCATATACCCACCACTGATTTCAAAGTATCGGATGTACCCGTTATGGCACCAATTCGTCAGGGTGTTGTGGTGATAGCCGGTAAACCGGCTTGCTTCGGCAACACTCAGCACATCGCTGTAGGGCTGCATTTTCAGGGAAAGAAAGTCCTGAAACATCTTTCTGCTTTTGGCGGTATCAAGATTTGCCCATTCCCGTAAGGTCAGCATTTTGGGCTTGCCGCCTTTGTTCCAGCTCGCTGAGTAATACCCGGTCGGTGCCGAAAATTTTTCCGGTTGGGATTGACGCTTTTTAAGATACGTGATAACATCTTTTGTATTGATGATGTACTGGCGGGTTTTCTTGCCGGTATCTATGCAGGGAACAAGCCCGCTTGTCAGCAGGTAACGCGCCGTCTTTTTGCTGATATGGCAGATGACGCGCATCTGCTCCAGCCCGATTTTTTCAGGGTAGTTTGCCTTGATTTTTGCAAAGTCGTAACTGTAATCCACTAGAATCACCGTCCATTATTCGAACTCATCAACAGCAGGCAGGGACGGTTTGATTTTTGAGGCAAAGGGGAATTTGCATAAAATTTAGTCAACGCACTTCTGTAAATGCCCATAACAATAAGGAAAATTGAGCTTTTTTGTTCTCTCCTGTTTTTCTCTCCAACATCTCTCCAACGTGCCAAAAATGCCTGTTTTTCTCTCATTTTTCCCGAAAATTCGGCATTTCGAAACGGGTTCGAATTGCGACGCTCTGACGTTAAAAAGGACTTCTTTTTCAACATTTTTTGTCGTAGGTCGGTCGAATCATCTTCCGACAACTTCCGCTTTTTTCCGACAAATACCGTCAGTTGCGATATATACCAAAAGACTCGAAATCGTTTGATCCGCAAGGGTCCGTGGGTTCGAATCCCACCGTCTCCG
>CAMDZY010000143.1 GCA_945910975.1 uncultured Clostridia bacterium
TTACACGGTCTTTCGCCACGGCAATAACAAAAAATGGTTTGCGGTGATCATGAAAATCCCAAGAGCAAGGCTGGGATGCCCGGGCGAGGACGTTTTGGATGTGGTTAACCTAAAATGCGATCCGCTGATGCTTGGCTCTCTGCTGTTGGAGCCGGGCTTTTTTCCGGCGTATCATATGAACAAGAACAACTGGATCACGGCCACTTTGGACGGCAGCGCAGCGGAGGAAACGATCAAAATACTGCTCGACATGAGTTTTGACGCGACAGCGGTGAAACGCCGCAAGCGGATCGCTCCGGATGACAAATAGTAACTTAAATGTACGGCCGAGGAAAAGTCAACCGCCGGAACGGCCTGGTGGCGGGGCGGCACATTGCGCCGTACTTGAAGCATGGAAAAAATTGTACTTGCACATATGGAAAAAGTGGAGTATAATAGTCCAAACTATCGAATGCTGCCGTTACAGGATGATATTATGAGAAAAGTATTTGACAAAGCCTTTGTGATATATTGTATCATCGGCATTTTAAATTTCATCGTTTGCACATCGATCATGTTCTTACTGTACAACCTCGGTGTTTGCAACGAAAATATGTCTGCCCTTGTGAATTATGCGCTTGGCGGGGTGATCTGGTACTTCGGCTGTTTGAAGCTGGTGTTTCCGGGACAAAAGCAGTCTGTGGGACTGGTGGTACGCTTTGTGCTGGAGATCGTGTTGTGCTATGTGGTGAGCTATCTTCTGCTGGCGCCGCTGGTGTTCCGTGCGCTGTCCAAAATTGACGGCTTCCGGACGGCCATCACGTTTTTGACCCATATGCCGGAGGAACAATTTGCCGGCAACTGCAACATGGCGATTGGCGCACTGCTGTATGCGATTTTAAATTACTTTGGTCAGCGCTATTTTGTCTTTCATCCCTTCCACCGCCACAAGAAAAAATCTGAACAGACCGATTTGGAGCGGACACACTGATGCTCCAATTGTCCGGCGAATACAACAAAAAACCCGCGCCAAAACGATTTGTTCTGGCGCGGGCATTTTTATGCTAAAGCATCCTTTTTGTTGGCGTAGGTCAGCGGTTCATGATAGGTTTGCTCGTAGATCTCTTTCCATGCGTCCGCATTTTTTTGCTGAAGCAGCTGCACATTTTCCGAGCGGCTCAGCGTGGGGTCGGGATAGATGGGCGCGGAGATGTGCACCGTGTATTCCTGCACATAGAAGCCATTTTCATCCAGCACATCGCTGTCCTGCATCGTGATAAAGCAGGGCAGAACCGGCACACGGTCGCGGACGGCAAAGGTATAAGCGCCCTTTTTCAGCGGCTTTGGCTTGCGGTAGTTCCACCACATACTTTGCTCCGGGTAGAACAGCACAAAATGGCCGTCCTGTAGCGCCTTATCCACTGCGCGGGTGAATTTTTGCATGGTTTTGGCGTTCGAACTGAGCGGAAGCGTGTTGCAGTTGCGCATTAAGATGCCGTAAAAGCCGGGGAAGTTGGTGTAATTGCCCTCGCGAATCACGCGGTAGAATTTGCGCGACTTCTGGCCGGACGCCTCATAGACCATCTGCATGGCGAAGCTGTCGTTGGCGTTAAAATGGTTGCAGGTGATGATCGCGCCGGAGCGGAGGTTTTGATAATGCTCCAGCCCCTTGATTTCCTTGAGGATGATCTGCCGACTGCGGAGCATCTTGTTGAGATAGACGCGGGCAATGGCAAAGGAGCAGCGGGTTTTCAGCTTGCTGCTGAGCTTGGTGCGCAGGTAGTCAATGTCCTCCGGCTTTAATTCGCGGGTGGGAGGATCCTCCTCGACGTCCTGGTCAAAGCAGCCGGCCTGCTCGAGCCGTGCGATTTTTTCAAGCACCCGCAGGCGGTCGGGGGATTTCAATTTGCCGGCGGTAAGCAGCTTGTAATAATTGTCCTCGCGGTCAATTTCCCTCTGTGCGGTTTGCTTGAGCCGTTCACCGGACAGGGCATCCTTGCAGCGCTGTTCATCGGTATAGGCGTTGAGCGTGGCGCAGATTTCGTCATAGACGGCGGTCTGCTCGGCATACTGCCAGAAATATTCCTTTAAACGGCAATCGGGGTAATGCCACGGCTTGGACACCATGTTATAGTGCAAAATTTTGTAGTCGGTAAAGGGAATTTCTCCAATCACCAGCGTGTTCCAGCGGGGATCGAGCCAAAGCACCTTGCCCTGACACAGGACGTTGAGATAGTCCTCATCCTGCGTCACCACAAAGTTGTACACGCGCAGCAGATCGGCAAAGCGTTCGAGCAGATGGTTTTCGCGGAATTGCCGGCAGTTGAGCAGCAGAAGCCCGGCGTTGAAGAAACGGTTGCGGTCGATGCCGACCACCTGCTCGGCATACCGGCCGAACACATCCATTTGCACCATCACCTGGTCAACGGCCGCGCCGACGTAATTGTCGCCCAGCTCGTGGTGATAGAGCTTGGCAATGTCGTCGAGGACAACGGTGTCACTGTCGATATAAATCGCCTTGTCATACTGCGGGAACATCTCTGCAATAAACAGGCGGAAGTAGGTAGTCAAAGAATAGTAGTCGCGCAGGGGCAGCTTGTCGTGGATGTCATGCAGATAGCCACTGACGTCCACAAACTCAATGTCAAAATTTGCATTTTTCAGCTCCAGAACGCGCTGCCGCATGGTGGGGCAGATATTGGTATTGAGAATATAAATGTGATAGTGCTCCTGTGCGGAGGAATTGGCAATCATCGACTGAATCGAAACGATGGTGTACTTGACAAAACTATCATCACAGGCATAAAAGATGGGAATGCAGCTGCTCATAGGGTTTGCTCCTTTGTCTGGTTTTCAAATTTCCGTTTCAGGTAGATGTATTCGTACAAAATGTCATCAAAACAGTAATAGTGAAAAATCCGGTGGATGTCGCTGACCTGCCACTGCTTGATGTTGGCGGTGTGGGGGTAGGGGAGATAGAACAGGCGCTTGGAAAAGTGGCGCACCACGGTGTGGCGGTGCAGGAATTTTTGGTCATTGAAGCGCTGCGGCAGCATCTTCTTGCGGGTGGTGCTGCGATAGATGGCGCTCTGATCGGCAAAGACCAGCTTTTTGGTCTGAATCAAGTGGCGCGCCTTGGCCAAAAGATCGTTCTGCGCCATTTGGGTCATGTTGAACAAAAGCACACCGGCGTTGATATAGTTGGGATGAATCAGATATTTGCCGTAGTGATCGCGCGCAGCGGCATATTCATAACCGGTGACGTCGATATCGTACAGCTGGCGAATATCGCCGTTGAATAGGATGTCCGCATCCAGATACAGCAGCTTATCCGGCATCCCCGGCACTAAATCTGCCAGCAGACGCAGCAGCGTATATGGCGAGCAGTACGCGCCCTCGTTGGGGCAGTGGCCAAATTCTCTCTCGTACAGCTCGGTAACGTCTACCTTGCGCACCTCGTTTGCGGGGTTGTACTGCTGCACGACCTCGTTGAAAAAAGCGATCTGTGCATCGGAAATGGCGGTGTATTCCGGCTTGACACGGGTCAGGTTCATGGTGAACACATAAAAACAGAATGGTTCGGTGGTTTGTGTGCGCTTTAAGATGGACAAAACACAGGTGAGCATTCCGTCAAACACTTTTCCGTTGCCGGAGAATAGAATGTGAATCATGGCGTCGGTTCCTTTTTCTCGTAGTGTATCACGCAGACGGTATTCTGCTTGGCACGCTCCTTCATCCGCGCATAGACCGCATCGCGCAGCTGTTGCCGCTGCTGCTTGGGCGGAGCGTCGGGTGCGGGATAAAACGGGCCGTCAACATAGGTGACCATTTTGGGTCGTTTGGAGAAACGGCGCTTTTGATAGGTGTTGGTCAGGCAAAAGACCGGCGCGCCGCACTTGACCGGATAGCGAAACGAGGCGTCAAGGAACGGGCGAATGTCGGTATAGTATGGCCAAATATGCGCCTCCGGATAGATCATGACGCAATTTTTTTCTTCGATCCGCGTTTCAATTGCCCGGACAAAATTTTTCGCCGCCTGCATATCGTCCGGCAGGGGCATGGCGCCGAGGTATGGCGTGATACGGCCAAGCACCGGCATCGATACATTGTTGGGATGTACCACAACATAAGCCGCGCGCGGGAAGCAAACCATGCTTGGCACAAAGGGGTCGGCCATCGCTTGGGTGTGGTTGCCGTAGAGGAAAAAGCCCTGCCCCTTTGCCGCCTTCAGCACCTGACGGTTGACGATTTTATGGTGAAAGCGTATTTTTAAAAAGCAAAACGCAAATGGCGTGGCCAAGATCCGATAGGCCAAAATGTGACGAAATCGGGCGCGGAAGCCGGTTTTTAAATAGGGGTAATCGCCCGTAATGGGACGCGGCCGGATGCTGTCGCCGGAAAATTCGTCGTTTAATTCGTCCTGGTAATAGATAACTTTCGGCGTTTTTGCCATGTGCGTTCTTCCTTACAGTTTTTTCAGATAGTTGCCATAGATGATGGCGTTGGGCTTGGCCACGACAAATGCGCGGGGGT
>CAMDZY010000144.1 GCA_945910975.1 uncultured Clostridia bacterium
TTTTCTTATAGGCTCTATCGGGAATACCCCAACATTTATTATAGAGCCCTTTTTTATGCGGTTTTTACTTCAATATGATAGCGCATCCGGCCGGCGTAGGACTGTTCGATGCAAACGCTATAGTCGATATCAAAATATCCGCCGGTGTCTGTCAGCTCTGCGGTAACGCTGCGGGCGCGAACCTCCATCAGCACGGCGCCATAGCCGGTGTCATATAAAGAGCTGTCAACCACGCCGGGGTCAAATACCATCCGCGAATGAATGGCGCCGCTGCGGGTCAAAATCACCTTGTTTTTCCACACGTCAAAGGTAGTCAGCGTACCATCCAGACCGGTCAGTTCACTTTCGGTGTAGGTAACGATGTAGCGTCCCTCCACACTCTGCAAGGTGCCGTCGGTGGTCAGTTCCATTGTCTGCGGTTCTTCGCCCTCCACCTGCTGCGTACCCTGAATGATTAGAATTACGTCCTTCGGTTCCATTTATTTTGCCTGCAATGCCAATTCCAGCAGCCGGTCAAGCAGCTGGGCATAGGGGATGCCGCTGGCCTCGAACAGCTTGGGGTACATGGAAATGGAGGTAAAGCCGGGGATCGTGTTGATTTCGTTAAACACGACCTCCTCGCCATCGTAGGTAACGAAAAAGTCCACGCGGCTCAAGCCCTGACAGCCCAGCGCCGTATAAACGCGTACCGCCGTATCGCGCACCTGCTCGGCTGCATTGTCGGAAATTCGGGCGGGGATATATAACTTGGCGCAGTCGGAGATATACTTTGCATCGTAGTCGTAAAATTCCGCGCCGGCTTCAATTTCTCCGCAGATGGACGCGGCGGGCGTTTCATTGCCCAAAACGGCTACCTCTACTTCGCGTCCGTTGATAAATTCCTCCACCATCACTTTTGCATCGAACTTTGCAGCCCTATGCAGCGCTTCGGACAGTTTTTCGCGGTTCTTCACCTTGGACACGCCAACAGAGGAGCCGGTGCCTGCCGGTTTGACAAAAACGGGGTAGGAAAACTTTGCTTCTACTGCGTCCATGGCAGCTTCTTCATTGCATTGCAGCTCCTCGCGGGTTACCAGCTGCCACGCTGCCTGACGCACATGCGCCTGCTCCGCCACCAGCTTTGTCATGCACTTATCCATTGCCGCCGCAGATGCCGCCACGTGTGGGCCGACATAGGGCAGACCCGCAATTTGCAGCAAGCCCTGCATGGAACCGTCCTCGCCGTTTTCACCGTGCAGCACCGGGAAAACCACATCAATATGCTCGCGCACCACGCAGTCCCCCTCAAAGCTGAGCAGTCCCTGCCCGCGCACCGGGGAAATCGCCGCGCGGCGGTTTTTCGGGCAGGCTTCCCACTGACCGGACGGCAGCAGGCTGTAATCCTTGCCGCCGTAAAGCACCCAGTCACCATCTTTTTTGATGCCGACCGGGAAAATATTATATTTCTCTGTGTCAAGGTTGTTCAGCACGGATTCGGCCGAGCGCAGAGATACCTCATGCTCCGGCGAAACGCCGCCAAACAAAACGCAAACACTTAATTTTCGCAATTTTATGACCTCTTTTCTGTTTTTGCGCCGTCTCCGGCGCAGTACAGGGAATACTTTCTATATCATATGTGAAAATGCAGTGAAAAACAAGTATTATTTTCACAGGATTGTGACTTTTTCCTGTAGAAAAAGGCAAGCTGAACGTATATAATAGAATGGAAAGAAAGGTGGTGGCTTTATGAACATTCAGCTGACCAACAAAGAGTTCCGCAGACTGTTGGATATGGTGTACATCGGCAATTGGGTGCTGAATTCCACCCGTGGGAGCGACCGCATCCCGGATTATGATAAGCTGGAAAGCAAGCTCTTCGCTCTGTGTGAAAACACACCGATGCATACACTGGTGGAGGATTATCACGGTATCAAGGTTCCCTCCGCCGCCTTTAATGACGGCGGCATTCATGAGGCAATCGTGGACTATGAGGACACCGTATTTTATGATATCCTTGCCGAAGAGCTTGCACGCCGCGACATGGACTACCCGGAAATCACAAGCGAAAATTACGATGAGCTTGTCAACCGTATGGAAGCCTATATCTCCGAATTTGAAGCCCACGGCGCAGATAATATCGTGGTAGAACCGTAAATGCATTTTTCCCCAGCCCCGGCACTCTGGGGCTGGGAATTTTACGCTTATTTTTCTTTTTTCAGCAGGTCGCGAATCTCGCGAAGCAGCTGCACATCCTCAGGGTCAGCCGGAGCAGGCTCCGGTTCCGGCTCTTTTTTTCTGTGGAAGCTGTTGATGGCCTTGACCATCAAAACACGACAGCCGCGATCAGCAAGAAGTTGACAACGCTCTGGATGAAGTTGCCGTAATTCAGCGCCGCTTCCTCTACGCCCTCTGACGCCTCGCGGATCACAAGGCGTAGGGAGGTAAAATCGATGCCTCCTATCAGCCAGCCAATCAGCGGCATCACCAAATCGTCGACAAGCGATTTCACGATGGCAGTAAATGCGCTGCCGATGATCACGCCAACCGCCAGGTCTACCACGTTCCCGCGGGAGATAAACTGGCGAAACTCGGCAACGATCCCGCTTTTCTTCTCTTTCTTTTCTTTTTTCATGGGTTCCCTTTCCTTTCGTTTATGATATTTTTTCAGCACGATTCCTTGGGTGGTTATGCAGGTTCGGTCCGCACCGTCATAACGCCGGAGCAGAACACAAAGAAAGTTTTACCGTCATTTCTTCGGTTCGTAATCCCAACATTCTCCGTCAAGCGATAGGTTTTCTCTGTGCCCTTTCAGGTTATCACCTTCCTTGTTTTCCTCATAGTGCACACAATTTACACACTTCTCTTTTACAACCTGCGCAAGGCGTTTGTCATATTCCTCGCGTCCAAGGACAGTCGCTTCCACTTCGCTTAACCGTGTTATCGCCGCAATATTCACATAAGCAGGTTCCGTTTCCTCGCGAATAAAGTACGGAAATTTACAGTTCTCATCTTCAAGACGTATTAATTTTATGAATGTATGATAATGTTCATTCGCATAGGCAACAAAATCATCCAAGCAAGAAATTCCCTCCGGGTAATAATAATATTCAAAGTTAAAATGAAGAATTTTCATTTGTTTTCTCCTCTGTTCTATTGTCTATTTTCGGGCGCGCTATGTCTGGAACGGTTCCTTAGTCCTGTAGCAATTTCTTTCGTGCCAAGTTGATGGTCCCCTCCTGCATACGGTGCATCCAGTTCAGGCTTTTGCCGCAGCCGAAGGCTACGCAGGAATCGGCATCGTCGGCGCGGCTGCACTCCATCTCCGTCCGCTCCTGCAACAGCTTGTCCATGCCCCAGATCTGGCTACCGCCGCCGGTGAGGGTGATGCCGTTGTTGGAGATGTCCGCCACAAGCTCCGGTGAGGTCTGTTCCAAAACCTCCAGAACCGCATCGGTGATCTGCCGTGCCGGGCGTTTGAGCGCTTCCATAACATCCGTAGAGTAAATAAGAAATTCCCGTGCAAGTCCTGTTTTGACATCGCGTCCCTTGACCTGCATATACAGATCCTCCGGCCTTGGATAGACGCAGCCGATGGTCGTTTTGATTTCCTCGGCGGTATTTTCGCCAATGACCACGCCCTGGCGCTTGCGGACGAAGCGAATGATTGCCTCATCAAACGCATCCCCCGCCACCTTTATGGAGGATGACCGGGCAATGCCGTTCATGGTAAGCACACCGATATCCGTTGTGCCGCCGCCAATATCTACCACCAGCTTGCCGTCCGGCGCTGATACATCCAGTTGCGCACCCAATGCTGCGGCCAGCGGTTCTTCAATCAAATACACTCTGCGCGCACCGGCCTCCATGGCCGCCTGAATGACTGCGCGCTCCTCCACCTCGGTAATGCCGCTCGGCACGCAGATGATGACACGCGGCTTGACCACGGCATAGCGCACGATTTTCCGCAAAAAGGCTGCCAGCATTTTTGCCGTCATTTCATAGTCGGAGATAACGCCGTCCTTCAGCGGGTGGATCGCCACCACGTTGCCCGGCGTTCTGCCCAGCATATTCCGCGCCGCAGCGCCGACCTGCAGCACCTTTCCGGTGTTCTTGTCCACCGCCACAACGCTTGGCTCGCGCAAAACGATGCCCTTGCCTGCGGCGTATATTAAAACATTAGAAGTACCCAAATCGATACCCAAATCTCTGGAAATTAGTTTCATTTCGTCACCTGTTCCTTTACCGCCGGCGTTGTTGCCAGCGTTGTACAAATCACTTCTTTTGCACCGGCTGTTTGCAGCACTCTGCTGCACTCGGAAAGCGTTGCACCGGTGGTGATCACATCATCCACCAACAGCACCCGAAGTCCCTTTACGCAAAGGTCAGTCGGTTCATACATACCAATTACATTGCCCTTTCTCTGTGCCGCACTGCGCAAAGAGGATTGCGGCGGATTATTGCGAATTTTGCGCAACGCACAGCCGGCGGGCAAGTCCAATTCTCCTGCCAAAGCCTGTGCCAAAAGCTG
>CAMDZY010000145.1 GCA_945910975.1 uncultured Clostridia bacterium
CAGCACTTCCTCCCGCACATCCTCCACGGCCACCTCGGTTTCGTCCATGATCGTTTGCGTCTTTGCAAATGCAGCATCAAACTGCCCAGACACCTTGACCGCCGCAACACCTGCGGCAGTCATCGCAGTTGCTACCGCTGCATAGCCTTTTGCCATCGCAGAAGCACCTTTTTGTGCTTCCTCGGCGGATTTTCCAATATTGTCAATTTCTTTGTCCGTGTCTTTCAGTTCCTTGATTGCCAATTTTCCATCGGCATCAATCTGAATAACAACGGCACCGTCTGCATAGGTCGGCACAAATTCGCCTCCTTTTTGAAAATTTTATTGACATTGTAAATAAATTTTGGTATATTGCATATAGTAGTAAAGAGAGGAGTTGAGCCACATGGCGCAGACGAATGTAAACATTCGCATGGATGAAGATCTCAAACGGCAATTTGACAGCTTCTGTTCCGATGTTGGCATGAGCATGACCACCGCCATTTGCATTTTTGCAAAAGCAGTCGTGCGCGAACGCCGCATCCCGTTTGAAATCTCCGCACCCGATCCCTTTTACAGTCCTGCCAACATGGCACATCTTCGCCGCGGTGCAGCTGCGTTGAACGCCGGTCAAGGTGTTGCGCATGAGCTGATCGACGACGAATGAGAAAAATTTGGTTTGAGGAAGCATGGAACGATTACCTTTACTGGCAACAGCAGGATAAAAAAACGTTAAAACGCATTAACCAGCTTGTACGCGATATTGAGCGAAACGGCCTTGACGGCATCGGCAAGCCGGAACCGCTAAAGGGCGATTTAAACGGCTTTTGGAGCCGCAGGATCGACGATACAAACCGCCTTGTTTACCGCATCAGCGAGGATATGATTGAAATCATTTCGTGCAGAGGGCACTATGAATAACCGGCAGGGGCTTTCCTGCCGGTTATTCTATTCCTCCCCACGCGCACGGCGCAAAAGCAACTCGTTGTATTCCTCCAAGGTTGTTGGCTGTCTGCGCGTTTTGCCGTGGGCGTCGAGCGCGTACACGCCTTTCAGCCTCCGGTACTGTTCGCGGACTTCCTTGTTTTTGATTTCGTCCGGATTGCAAACACGGTACTGCACCCGCTGTGCAAACGAATGAGACAGCAGACCGTGCAGGAGCGCGGAGAAGCGCCACCAGTGCATATTTTCCGTGGTCAGGTCAATTCCATACTCCCGCTGAAACGCCGCAATAATGGCCGCAGCGTCCGTGTCAAAGGAATAATCCGGCGTTGTCCTGCCAGTTGCATCCGGTTCCCGACCGCAGCGGTAAAACGCGTTGACCGCCTCCCGCGCCGCTGAAAAGTTCGCAGGTCGCTGTGCCGGAAACCAGATATCATAAAACTGCCCTACGGTCAAATTGCCCGCCAGAAGTGCCGTTGAATAGGCGACGCCCACCCGAAAATCCGTGCGGATCGGGTAGGCGTCGTTTTCTATGATCAGCATATCCGGTGGGTTCCACGCCCCTGTCAGCGGCCAGAGGCTACAAGGTTTTTTACTTTCTGTTCACGGATTACCTGCAAAATATAATTCCACACGGCCAGAATGGAAAAGGAATCCGCCGTGTCGGCACGGGCAAGGATCGCTTCTGTTTTCTCTTCCCCGATGAGCAGCTCCAGCGCCTGCCGGTACAGCTTCGTGCGCTGTTCCAGATCCTTTTGCTTGTCCGCTTTTTCAATCAGCGCACCGCTGTCCATAATGCGTTTGTCCGTTTCGTCCCCAAGGAAAAGGGTCACCACAATCGGATCCTCCTCAAAGAACTGAATCTTGCAGAACCGGTCTGCGAATGTAAAGAATTTTGCCATTTTTTACGCCTCCGCTACATATTCGTATTCCTCCGGCGTGCCGATCACAGACAGCGTCACGTCGATGTCGCCGGGATCGCCTGCCGCGCCGGAACCGTCTTTGTTGACCGAGATGGTCACCCGACCTTTTTCGCCCTTTTTGGTGCCGGGGTCAAAATACACATAACCGCGCTGCACTTCCGAGCCAACGCCGTACTTGATTGCGTGGCTGTTGATAAAATCGTGGAAGGTATCGCCGCGCAGCAGTTGGCCGGTGACAGAAAACACGCGCTGTACGCCGGTGCGCAGTGTCATATCGCCCTCGCCAATGTAGCTTTTGTCATTTGTCTTTGCGTTCAGCGATGCGCCGTGGTTTTCCACATGGTTTGCCACAACTGCAAAGCTGCCAACGCCCGTGGATGTTTCCTGCGTGCCGCAGTCCACCGCCAACACCATCTGCCGACCGGTTCTCTCGCCGGTCGCGGAAGCGGTCACTGCCGCCATATACGTTTTTAGTTCCATATTAAACCTCCTGTAAATAAATCAGTCTTAATTGCGTTTGATACCGTGCGGTACCCTCGTCCTCGTCCACGGTAAAAGGGTACGCAGACAATGTTACTTCCAGAGAACGCGCCGTGCGCTTTTCTCCCAAATCCGGCAGGCGCATAAAAAGCGTTTGCTGTTCCAACCAGCTTTCCATACTCTCGAAAAAGGCAATATTTTCCCGCTGGTTTTGCAAATCTGCGCCGTACATCATCCGGCCGGAAATCGTAAACAGGCAGCACCGGACGGTTGAACCGTCAAGATACCGCTGCATAACGCTTTGGCATGGGACATTGTCAATGGAATAGCTGTCTGGCTGGGAGCGCAGACAGTCAATGTCCAGCCGTTCCCCCGCAAGGCCGGGAAACGTCATAAAATATTGCCGCAGGCATTCAATCACTGTCATTTCCGTTTCCCTCCCAGATAAGCAGCTACATCCTTTTCCACATCACCGGCGTGGTCTGCCATCATCCGTTTTTCCCAGTGGTCGCCGCGCATCGGGGCGTGATTGTAATCCAGCGACTTGCCGGTGTAATGCTTCGGCGCCCTTCCCGCCATGACCTCACCTTGATACTGGTAATGGGCATAGGGCTGACTGTAAACAATTTCGGTACCGTCTTGGCTGATATGCGCGGTGTCTTTTAAATTGCTTTGCTGCATCGGCGTGTAAGGATCACAGCGCGCCTTGACACGCGCCGCAAGATACTTGCGCAGGCCGTTTGACACGCCCATTCCACGCGTACTCAGCACTTTTTGTATGTTGAAATTCTTTGTAACTTTGATATTCATCCATTTTTCACCACGACGTGTGCAAGATTTTTCCCGCGCCGGTTGTCGCCGACGCGGGAAATTCGGAAATACTCCCGCCCTTTCAGGCTGTCTTTGCCCCGATATACCGTCAAAACGCCGCGCACAAGAAGATCGCCCGGTACCGGTAATGGGTCGGGCGCCGCGTCTGACGGAATGCGGACGGTGTATTCCGTCTTTGGTGCTTCTCCGTTCCCGGCGGACGGCGCATCCCCCAGCTTGCCGAACCAGCTGACGCCATCCATGACTGTGCATACATAGCTGTCGTTATTGACGCCTGCGACATGATGCACCAGTGTCACGGTTTCCGTGCAGCCAATCATTCATAGCACCCCCTGTAAAGCAGTCCCGTCCCGGACAGATGCAGTAGCGCCGCCTGATAAAGGCGGCGCTCTGTGCTGACATTGTCCGCCCGATAGGTGACGGAAATGCCGTCGTTGCTCTCAGATGCCACAACGTCCCGCTCCTCATGCGCCAGCGCTTCTGCGACCTCGCAGACGGCCATTCTGACCGCGTCCGTATCATTCGCCCTGCCGCAGGTGATGCGGCGGATATAGGCGCAGGCTTTGACGTGGTAGCGGCGAAATTCAGCTTCCGTCAGCGTGCCGCAAAAGACGCTTTTGTACCAGCTGTAATCTACCTCCATCGCACCACTGCCCTCAATCACGCCTTGTGGTGCAGATAGATGCCGGCCAGCTTATTCTGGTAGGCATCCGCGATACCCACGTTGCGGTAGCCGAATTTATAGGCATCGGCGGTCTGGTTGACAGCCGGTTCGATGATCTTCGGGGCAACGTGCTTGGTGTACTGGATGACCGCAGGCTTGTGGATCACCATGAAATTGATGTCCTTTGCGCCGGTTGCCTTTTCAAAGCCGCCGGCAGATTCGTCCGCATTTTCGCCGCCGTTCACGCCGGAAAGCTGCTTAATGGCCGTGTAGAACCGGCTCTGCGGGACTTTGACCACCTTGGCAAAGTTCTGCAGAACCTCTCTGCTCTTGGTGGTGTCCAAATCCTGCACCGTGCCAAGCAAGGTGGGTGTGATGTACAGATAGCGCTGCTCGGAGGGGACTTCGTCCTCGTCCATTTTGTCGGTTGCCACGCGCAGCGCCTTCAAGACGGCAGCGCCATCGGCAAGCGTTGCGCCGGCGGAAACCTTGGAAATTCCGGTCAGGCCGGCGTACTTTGCAAAGCGGAACGCGTCCAGCTCCGGCACGACCTTGGTGCGAATAAATTCGCCCGCCAGTCTGCCGAATGCAATGCCCGCCGTTTCCA
>CAMDZY010000146.1 GCA_945910975.1 uncultured Clostridia bacterium
CGAAAAAATTAAAGGAGGAACCCGAATTGACCGAAGCACAAGTCAAACAAATCGCGCAGGAAACGGCCAAAGCCACGGCAACGACCGTAGCAAAAACGACCGCGCAGGACACCGCCAAAACAGTCGCCCAAACCATTGCCCACGCCACCGCCCAGGGCGTAGCCAAGACCGTGGCACAGTCCACCGCAAAAAGCACAGCGCAAACAACCGTACAAACCATCATGGCCGCCAAAAACACCGGCGATGCCCCTAACAAGTGGGCAGAAGAAGCCACCGAATGGGCAAAAGCAACCGGCCTGATCGCAGGGTACGCCGACAAAGACGGCAAACCGACCGGCGATTACGCATGGCAGAAACCCATGACCAGACAAGAAATGGTTGCACTGCTGTATCGGTTCAGTAAGCTGATGCAGCAGGAAGTGGAGGAGCAAGAAACTGCTCAGCCGTAACGATTTTCCCCAACTGCCTACAATTTGTAAGCAGTTGCTACAACCCATTTCACGCCCCGCAGGTTCGCATTCCATCCGGAATTGCTTCCCCTGCGGGGCAGTTTTCGTTTTTGTGGGATTTTCATCTTGATTTCTCTGTCTTACATTGTTATAATCAAGGTGGCCGGGGTAAGGCTCCCGGCTCACCTTTTGTGGTGTGGTGAGTAGTTCGTTTGTCATGCAGGGCTACTCACCACTTTTTATTTGTTGATGTACTCAAGGCACTCAACGATTTGTGAATCTGTGAAGCCGTTTGCTTTCAGCCATTCAATCAGCCTCAACGTCTGCGTTGCAGTCATTTCCTCCAAGTCCTCACTTCCCTTCGTAAGAGGTTGTCCTCTGCCTTACGTATATATAATACACTATTTTGTTTCGTTTGTCAATAGTGTTTTTGCATTTTTTGATGGATTTTTCAAATAATATTTGACAAATTTCATGATATCGTTTATGATATTAATTGAGGTGATTGTATGGAATTATCTGTTGCCGAAAAAATAAGGCTGATTATGAAGCGGCTCGGCTTTACGATGGGATTTTTGGCGGAAACGTCCGGGCAAACCCGGCAGAATCTATCCAACAAGATGTCGCGGGATAACTTTACTGAAAAAGATGTACGTGCGCTGGCAAACGCAATGGGGTGCTCCGTCCGTATCATATTTACACTCCCGGATGGTACAGAAATTTAGATAGGCTATTTGAATGCAAAGGCCCGGATGAATAATCCGAGCCTTTGCATAAATGGGTAAGTTATACGGTGTTCTTGTGGATGGTTTTCCGGCTTTGAACTTAACACTTGACCCCTTGTTGGGGATTCTGATAACTATCTTGTCCAATTCGCAGTTAAGCGCCTCACAAATAGGGCGCCATTCCCTGTCGGGTCATGGGGTGCTTGCGCATGACGATTTGTGATATTGATATTTGGGGATAGTAGTCTATTGGAATACGGACCGCCGTACTGGCTGATGATGATGCTGGCAAGTTTGGGATTTGTGTTTTGGATTCTTACCGGGTACTGTAAGTGCTTTTCATAGATAAACATGCTTAGTCCTCCTCATTTGCCGCCAATTCCCACGGCCACGGGTTGTTCAGCCAGTCAAAGGTTTCGCCTTGCCCAGCTTGCAGAACGGTTTGCGGGCCGTGCAGGCGCAGGATTTCTTCCTGACCGTGGCGATACATCTCGTTATATTGCCGAAGCAGCTCTAAGGCTTCCATATCATCCGGGTGGGTATCGAGGTAAAGAATCAGCTCATTGATGGCAAAGTGCAGTGCCTGCATCTGATGTTTTGGTGTGTCGGATTTTGCGCGCTTGTTGACCATGCCCATAAACGGCAAATCCAGACCGGGGAAGAGCGTTCCGCGCACCAACCCGCGGCGCGCTTCATACCGTGCAGAGCCAGTCTGCTGGAACGGCACATAGGGATTGGCCAGCGGCGCGCACTCAGGCAGCACACCGTTTTTGTCGCAGCACTGACGGTTGGGTCTGCCGGGCGTTACACCCTCCGGCAGCTTCTGCTCACAGCTTGGATTGGTTTGCATCTGCTTATTTTGTTCCATTGGAGTTTCATGATTCATTTCTTCCAATGTTCATTCCTCCTTCTGCCGCGAAATGCGGCTCATTTCAGCATATGCTGCAAACATTCGACTGTGCATGATTTGCGCGAAAAACAGCGGCAGCAACCGCTCGTGGTTTCTGCCGCTGTTCCAATCGCCCTATTGATGCCGTGCAGTACTATAATCATCGCCCTTGCGGAAGAAGGGGCAGACGAATTTGGCATCTGTCAGGATGCGGTACATATCGTCCTCGTCGACCTCCATCATGCAATAGTAGCAATCGTATTCTTCATCGTAATCGTAGTTATAGCAATCCTCGCATTTTGGCGTTTCCACTACAAATGTCTCCTTTTTTCGGTATGTTTCTTTCAGTATATCACAGAAAAAAGGGTAGCGCAAGAGCGGAGAATCTGATATAATGGTAAGCAAATGAGCGTTTTTGGAGGGAAATTATGCAGCCGGATGTTGTGATTGTGCCGTGCGACCAGTATACGGTAGAAGCCTGCAAGGATGCCTTGGTGCGTGTTTTAGCGCCGATTGGTGGGCTGGATTGGGTGCACGCGGGGATGCGCGTGGCAATCAAGGCAAATCTTGTCTCCCATATGAAGCCGGAGAAGGCCGCGACAACGCATCCGGCGATGCTCTGTGCCCTTGTGCAGCTATTGCGGCAGCGAGGGGCGGAGGTCGTGATTGGGGACAGTCCCGGCGGGTTGTATAATAGCGCCTATGTTGGAAGCGTATACCGCGCAACCGGTATGCACGCAGTGGAGCAATACGGCGGCAAGCTCAACGAGGATTTTTCGCAGGCAATTGCCGAAAATCCGGACGGTATGGTTTGCAAGCGCTTTCAGTATACGGCCTACTTAGATCAGGCAGATGCAATCATCAATTTTTGCAAATTAAAAAGTCACGGCATGATGGGAATGTCCAACGCCGCCAAGAATCTGTTTGGCGTGATTCCCGGCACGATGAAGCCGGAATTTCATTTTCAATTCCCAGATGCCGCTGATTTTGCGCGGATGATTGTGGATTTGGACGAGTATTTTAAGCCTGTTTTGTCCATCTGCGATGCCGTAGTCGGTATGGAGGGAAATGGCCCCACGGCGGGAACACCGCGAAAAATCGGCGCGGTGCTGGCCTCCCGAAGCCCACATAAGTTGGACTTAGCGTGCGCCAAAATCATTGGGCTGGAGATTCATCAAGTTCCCACCCTTGCCGCAGCCCTCGAACGTGGATTGATTCCGGAGCGTGTTGCGGATTTGGACATCTGCGGCACGCTGGAGGATTGGATTGTGCCGGATTTTCAGTTAGTGGAGAACCGCAACAGCTTGCAATTTCAAAATTTGCTCCCTGGGGTGCTGGGAAAATGGACAGGTGGAACGGTCAAACGTCTGCTTGGCTCCACGCCGCGCGTCAATGCCAAGGAGTGCATTGGATGCAAAAAATGTCATGATATTTGTCCGGCAAAGGCGATTACAATGAAGCAGAATCTGCCAAATATCGACCGCAAGCGCTGCATTCGCTGTTTCTGCTGCCAGGAATTTTGCCCGAAGGGGGCAATGAAGGTACATCGACCGATAATTGCACGGATTTTGAACAAGTAAAAGGAGCTTTCAATATGGCAAAGGCATTGGTTTTGGCGGAAAAACCGTCTGTAGGGAAAGAACTGGCACGCGTTTTGGGTTGCAAGCGCGGTGGCGACGGATATCTGGAAGGGGAGAGGTACATTGTAACCTGGGCGCTCGGCCATTTGGTTACACTGGCCGACCCGGATGTATATGAAAAAGCGTGGGAAAAGTGGGACATGGAAACACTGCCCATGCTGCCGCAGCAGATGAAGCTGGTAGTGATTGGCCAGACAGGGCGGCAGTTTAAAGTGGTGCAGGGTCTGATGCGCCGCAGCGATGTTTCTGAGCTGATTATCGCGACCGACGCCGGGCGTGAGGGAGAACTGGTTGCGCGTTGGATCATGAAAAAGGCCGGCTGGAACAAGCCTGCCCGCCGTCTTTGGATTTCTTCGCAAACCGACAAGGCGATTCGTGAGGGATTTGCTAAATTACGCCCAGCAAAGGAATTTGACAATCTGTATGCATCGGCGCAGGCACGTTCAGAGGCCGACTGGCTGGTCGGATTGAATGTGACACGTGCCCTGACCTGCAAATACAATGCACAGCTATCAGCTGGGCGAGTACAGACGCCCACGCTGGCGCTGATTGTGGACAGAGAAAATGAAATCAAGAAGTTTGTACCCAAGGAATTTTATGGCGTACAAATTAAATTGGACGGGTTTACTGCCACGTGGCGTGACAGCAAGGGACAGAGCCGAATTTCCGACCGGGAAATGGCAGAGAAAATCGCCAAAGCGGTGGAGGGTGGACAGTG
>CAMDZY010000147.1 GCA_945910975.1 uncultured Clostridia bacterium
AGATATATTGAAAAAGACAGACGAATATGCACTTGCCGGCATCGCAGCGGACGGCCTGGAAGCAAAGAAATTGCTGCAGCAAACGCATCCGGACATTCTAATTTTGGACTTGACCTTGTCTAGGCTGGACGGGATCGCACTTTTAAAGTTTGCTTCCACAATGAGCAAACCGCCGATTACCGTTGTTATGTCCAGCTATGTGACGGATTACGTAGCAGCTATGACCGCAAACCTCGGCGCCCAGTACTTTATGCTGAAGCCCTGTGACTGCAATGCGCTGGTAGACAGAATTCGCGAGATTCGCGACAGTCTGCAACAGCCCGAGCAGAACGCCGTTTGCAATCAGCCAAAAGACAAGGTCAACACGGAGGAAATGGTTACCAAGATCCTTCACGATATCGGCGTAGCTGCGCGCCTCAAGGGTTACCAGTACCTGCGCAAAGCCATCATGGCAGCTGTAGATGACCCGGACGTTCTCAATGCCATTACCAAGGTGCTTTATCCGCAGGTAGCGGATGCCTTTTCCACCACGCCGTCCCGTGTGGAGCGCGCAATTCGTAAAGCGATTGAGCTTGCATGGAATACCGGCAACGCAAAAACCCTGCAGCATTTCTTTGGCTACAGTGTGTCAGGCGCCAAGGGCAAACCCACCAATTCCGAGTTTATCGCTCTCATTGCAGACAAAGTGCAACTTCAATTGAAAAGCACAAATGCTACAACCATGTAAGCGAACAAGGTAGTGCTTCCTATAAAAATCACCCGCGTATGCCAAATTGACATACACGGGTGATTTTTATCCGTTGGCAAATTCATTGAAAAACCGACCGATGCAAAAAAACTATATAATTTATGAAATCCTATTGACAAGCAGAAATGACAGGAGTATCATGCATTATGACAATAAAAGTTGTCAATAAGACAAAGGAGATTGTCATATGGAGGTGCTGTATGATATTGCGAAACCGTTTAAAAGAACGCCGAGCCGCACTGAATGTCAATCAACAGGAAATGGGACGCTTATGCGGCGTTTCAAGGCAGACGATCAGCCTGATTGAGCGGGGGGACTATTCGCCGTCTGTTACCCTCGCCCTGACGATTGCAAAGGTATGCGGCGTCACGGTGGAAGAAGTTTTCTTTTTACAGGAGGAAGAAAAAAATGGAAAACAATGAAATTAAGAAAGCAAATCGAAAGGCTCTGCCGAAATTTATGCTCATTATGCTCATCAGTCTGCTTGTTGGCGGCTTGATCGGGTTCTGCTCTGCAAAGTACGAACTGAACACGCTGGCGGACGGCATGAAAAGTGCGGGAGCTTATTTCGGGACACACATTGCCCCATGGTTGATATTGGTCGTTGCAGTTATCGTGCCGCTGGTCTGCGTTCCGATTTATGAGAATGCAAAAAGGTTGCTTTCCTCTTGGGATGGCGAAAACGATGAAGTTTCAGATTCGATTGACAAAAAGCTCTCCATTGTCATTTGGGCTACAAGCGCCGCGCTGATTCTCTCGTACTTCCTCATTACCGCTTCGTATTCCGGCGGTTTTGCCACTTTTGAAGACGAGAACGGCGTTGCACCGTTTTTTGTTGGCATAGCCAGCTTCTTCGCCATTCTAATTGAATCTGTCATCATACAGCAGAAGTGCGTTGACACCACCAAGAAAGCGAATCCCGAAAAAACTGCATCCATTTACGATCCAAAGTTTCAGAAGAAATGGATGGACAGTTGTGATGAAGCCGAGAAGATTATGATCGGCAAGTGTGCGGCGAAAGCCTATACCGCCACCAATACCGTTTGTGCGGTTCTCTCCATTGTGCTCGCCATTTGCGCGCCTGTTCTCGAAATCAGCTTTTTACCATCCTTCGTAGTGTGCCTAATTTGGATCGTCAACCTGTCGGCATATTGCAAAGAATCGTTGAGATACTCTAAGACAGGGAATAAGATTTCTTAAAGGAAACAGAATAAGATAATGTCTGCTGAGTCGGCCGCGTTGCGGTCGATTCAGCAGACATTTTTACATCTCAAGCCATTGCCGCCCTAGTCACGACAATGCTTTTGCATATTCATCCCAAAGGCGATTATTCCGCTTTCTCCGAATCACTTGGATTCTTTTGATAATCACAGCGAACTGTTACACGGCTTTGTCCGCCAAATGTACACGTAAAGAGTGTCAGATCGTAGTCGCCTGCCACCATTTCCGCTACATCTGTCGGCTGAAGTGTGTCGATTGCGATGACATCATATTTTGACACGACGCCGTCCATGTCCGTGAAGATGACCTCCGCACCGGTTTCCAACTGGTAAAGGTTTGCGAAATGCCCATAATAGTTATGCGCTGCAATCACCAGATCGTCCGTCTTTGTAGAACCGGAGTAGCGGCAAGGCGCATATTGCAGGCGCGTTTCATCGCACGTTGACATGACGGGCAATTCCAGCTCCAGCGACGGAATGTACAGATATCCCACATAGGCAAAGCCGTCGATTTCCACCTCTGTCATTGTTGGGTCATAGTAATTGGGAATGGTATGGGTGGAATTTTCGTCTGTGGAATTCTGATAGCGTTCCTGAATCTGCTGAACCAGTTCTGGCATCACCTTTTGGGATGCCTCGGCAGCTCTGGCTGCCTCATTGTGATTATAAAGCACAAGAGACAGTGCCCCAAGAATCAGCACTGTCCCTAGTACCATCAAAGTTATGCCAATCTTACTGCGCATTTTTGCTTTTCTTTCTGAAGTACAGAACCCAACCCACGCACAGCAGAACCAAACCGCAAACAATCAGCACAGGAATCGGCCAATTCAACTGACCGGTCTGCGGCAATGTCGGTTTGTTCGGTTTTGTGGGAGGAGGATTTGTAGGCTGCGGTGCGTGCTCAACCTCTACCTTCGGGCTGGCGTCCACATCATAAACGTACACATCATCTTCCATCATCGGAACAGAAACCACAAACGGATCTGCTTTATAATATCCATCCGCTGGAACCTCCTGCACAAGCAGATACAAGCCGAGCTGCACATCTTTAAAGGACACATTGCCCTTGGAATCAATGCTCAGCGTTGTTCCCTTGAGCGATTTGCTTGCAGCATAATCGGCCAAGCTCTTTGCCAGTGTTGTGGATTCCACGTCAGCCAAGGACTGACCGCAATCAACAAAGTCGCCCGTCAATGCGAACGAATAGTTTCCGTCATCCTCAAACACTTCGCCCACGCGGTAAAGCGTAAGACTGCCACCGGGAACGGTTTCGCCGTCGGAAGTTTTCATTGTGATCTGAATGTTGCCGGTTTTGCTTTCGTCCGGAACGTCATGGGCAAACGCCATGATGGGGAAAGCGCACAGCAATGCAAGTGCAAGCAAGAATGTAAGGATTCGTTTATGTAGTGCCATGAGGTATTCCTCCTATTTCAGAATATTCATCTCTCCCACAGCAGCTAAGCATCATGACCGTAAAAAAAATCTGCAAAAGCTACTATGCACCAATACCTTTAGTCCATTATAACATCCTCTTTCGCGAAAATCAATAGTTTTTATGGGAAAAGTTATATAAATTTATTTGTAATTCTTTTTATGCCGTGCTATAATTTATTTGCAATCAGGTGCGCTTTTTGTCGTGCCCATGAAATATGTTTTGGTATCAGGAGGTATCCGCATGAAATACCGCAAGCTCCCCCGTGGAGATGAGCAAATTAGCGTGATTGGCCTTGGTGGCAGTTCCATCCATTCCGACGGCAAGGAGGAAATGGTACAAACGATCCGTGAAGCTTTTGCGCAAGGCATCAATTATTTTGATATGGCGGTCAGCGAATCTGTTTCCTTTGCAGCCTACGGCGAAGCACTGAAAGAGCACCGCAAGCAGGTCTATTATCAAATTCACTTTGGCGCGAACTATCGCGCGAATGCCGCCTATAGCTGGACGACAGATCTTGAGCAAATCAAGCGCTCTATTGATTGGCAATTAAACACCTTGCAGACGGATTACATTGATTTTGGCTTCATTCACTGCATCGACGAAGCATCCGATTTGCGGCAGGTGGAAAAGTCCGGTGTCATTCGCCATATCGAGGACTTGAAGCGTCAGGGCGTAGTTCGTCATATTGGACTGTCCTCTCACACGCCGGCACTGGCCGCACAGGTCGTGGACATGGGGATTCTAGATATGCTGATGTTCAGCATCAATCCCGCATATGACTACAGCAAGGGTACATATGGTATTGGCAACGTTTCTGAGCGAATGGCGCTGTACCAAAAGTGCGAATCCGCCGGGGTCGGCATTTCGGTCATGAAGCCATTCTGCGGCGGGCAGCTCCTCAGCGCGCAGACCTCCCCCTTTGGTCGTGCGCTCACGGAAAATCAGTGTATGCAATATGCGTTGGACACGCCCGGCGTGCT
>CAMDZY010000148.1 GCA_945910975.1 uncultured Clostridia bacterium
ACTGCCAAATCCGTGCTGACCAACGCAAAGCAGAGCCTGCTAATTTCCGGCCCGACTGCGTCTTTCTACTACACGGAAACCATTCACCAGATTCGTGTGCAGATTGAGCACGCCCGGCGCGAGCGGGGAGAAAAGCTGATTTTGATCACCAGTTGCAGCGAAAATGAAGGCAAGTCTACCATCGCCGCGAATGTCGCACTGTCTTTGGCACAGAAGCATGAGCGGGTTTTGCTGCTTGATGCGGACTTGCGTAAGCCGGCGCAGAGCAAGGTGTTTGAGGCCAAGGTGGCGGTGAACCGTGAGTTTGGCGCATTGCTGGCACAGCCGTTTTCAAAAGAACGGTTGGTGGAAGCACTGCAATATAATGAAGACACCAATCTGTATACCTTGTATGCAGCCAGCGGCAGAGCCCGTTCTACCGAGCTGCTTTCTTCCGACACGGCCAAGGATATTTTGCGCACCTTGCGTGCCAGCTTTGACTATGTCGTGGTAGATTCGCCCCCGATCGGCTACTTTGTGGACACCGCGATTCTCAGTGACCTGTGCGATGCGTCCATTTTGGTCGTAAAGCAGGACGTTGCGCCCGCACCGGTCATCAACGATGTGATCGATACGCTGAACGATTCCGACTCTACATTGCTTGGCTGTGTTTTGAACAATGTCAGAACCTTCAATGCCTTGGGCAGAATTTACGGTTACGACTATGGCTACGGTTACGGCTACGGCTATGATTACCGGACGGATCAAAAGAAAACGTATTCCAAATCAGGACAGGAGGGAGCACCCCATGCAGGAGCATAAAGAAAACCGCGCCGCAGCGGAGGAGGATGTGCTCGATCTGTCGGTCTTGTGGCACAACTTTCGGGTTGCACTGCGGCATCTGTTTTGGATTCCCTTGCTTTTTATGCTGTTGGGCGGTGGATTCATGTACTTGCGCCACCGTTCGCCCGGTGAGTATACCTATACGAGCCGCGCGGTATTTGCTGTCAGCGCAAACTATTCCTCATCAACCGACATTCTCAGCTATAATTATTATTATGACAAAGCTGCCGCAAAGCAGCTCTCCGCGACCTTTCCCTATATTCTCAGCAGCGATGCGATGAATATGCTGATTCGGCAGGATTTGGGCGTGGACGAGGTGAACGGAACCATTTCTGCATCCTCTGTTGCAGACGCGGGCCTGTTTATTCTGACCGTTACCAGCCCCAATCCGCAGGATGCATATACAATTTTGAACTCCGTAATTTGTGTCTATCCGCAGGCGGCAACGGCCATACTGGGAGATACACAGATTACGATCATCGATGAGCCGACCCTTCCCACGCAGCCCAATGAGGTCTACAGCATCCGGCGTCCGGTTTTCCTGGGCATTGCAGTGGGTGCTTTGCTGGGACTGCTCGTTGTGCTTTTGATTTCCGGTTCGCGCAGAACCGTCCATGCATCGGAGGATCTGCGCAAGCTCGTGAATCTTCCTTGCCTGTCGTATGTGCCGATCGTGTCCTTTAAAAAGCGCAGCAAAAAAAATGCGCAGAGTATTACGATTCAAAACGAAAAAACAGGCTCCAATTTCATGGAGGCCGTTCGGCTTTTGCGCCATAAGGTCGTCAAGTCGGCGGATTTGAACAAAAAGGACGGCTGCAAGACGCTGATCGTGACCAGCACGATCCCGGACGAAGGCAAAAGTACAATTTCCACCAACCTCGCATTGTCCTTGGCTGCAGAGGGCTATCACGTCATTTTGATTGATGCCGATTTGCGCAATCAGTCGTTAAAAAAGACACTTGGCATCCATACCTCCTCGGAGGGTCTTGTGGAGCTGCTGACCGGCAAAAACAAGAGCTTTCGCCTGTTGGAGGTTCCGGATTCCACGCTGTTGCTGATGGCCGGTGACAAAACTGTGGATCACCCACAGCGCTTGCTGGACTCAAGACAGATGGAAAATATTATCCAGACATTGTGCCAGCAGCTGGATTACATCATCATCGACACGCCGCCTGCCGGTGTATTGTCTGATGCAGCTACGCTTGCAAAATATGCCGATGCCGCCATTTATGTCGTGCATCAGGATATGGCGAGCACCTACCAGATTTATGAAGGCATTCAGGGCCTTTCCTCGACCGGCTTAAAAATTATCGGTACGGTACTGAACGGAACCCAGCAGGGAACAACGCAGTATGGCTATGGCGCAAAGTATGGGTATGCCTATGGCTATAGCTATGGGAACACCAAGTACAGACCGGCAAAGGGTGAATAAATGCAAGGAAACAGGCGCGGATCCGGCGGTCTGCGTCTGTTCCGACAGAGGGGAGGAGCTCCATGTTTAAAAAATTTGCTCACTATCTGCGTAGCGGCTCCCTTCGCGAACTTTTGCAGCAAACCCGATGGATATACCGATATGTGCGCCAATACCGCAAATCGGTGATTGTCTATATTTTTTTGGGATTGATCACCACTGTGCTGAGCTTGGGAACCTCGCTTTCCACAAAATATTTGATGGATATCATCGAAGGACACCTGCGCGGTACCGGAACAGGCGCCGGAGCGCTTGGCTTGGTGATTGCGCTGTGCGTGTTTCTTGCACTGTCCAATATTTTGATGAGTGCATGGAGCAAACACTTTTCTGCACGTGTCAACTTGATGGTCGCCAACGAGATCCGCGCGGATGTCTATCGGAAAATTCTGCAAACCGATTTGGAATCCGTGCAGGCGTACCATTCCGGCGATCTGCTCAGCCGCATCAATGCGGATGTCACTGCCGTTGCGGAGAGTATTTTGGGTTGGGTTCCTACCCTCGTGATCCGCTTGGTTCAGTTTGCGGCGGCACTGGTGATTATTCTGATTTACGATCCGACAATGGCAGTGCTGGCGCTGCTCAGCGCACCGGTGCTGGCGCTTTCTTCTCGCCTGTTAATGTCGAAAATGCGCAATTTTAACCGAAAAATGCGCGAGGTCAACAGTGAAATGATGGTTTTGCATGAGGAATCCCTGCAGAACATTCAATCGATCAAGGCGTTGAATTTGACGGATCGCTTTTATCAGCGCATTTTAAATGTGCAAAAGCGCTACTTTGATACCGGCATGGAATACAATCGCTTTTCCGTGCGCACGACCATGCTGTTGTCCATCATTGGAATGGCAGTCAGCTATTTGTGTCTGGGCTGGGCAGTGTTCCGCTTGTGGAGCAGTGCGATTTCCTTTGGCACGATGATTCTGTTCCTCCAGCTTGCATCCTATTTGTCCTCCTCTTTTTCCGCATTGATCGCGCTGGTTCCAAGCGCAATTGGCGCAACCGTATCGGCGCAGCGGATTATGACGATTTTAGACCTGCCCAAGGAGAAGCTACCGTACCGTGAGCAGGCAGAACAGCTGCGTAAGACCGGCGAGCCGCTGGGGATTCGGGTGAAGGATCTGAAATTTGCCTATCAGGATGGCGCTGCAATTTGGGAGAATTTGAATCTTTTGGTTGCACCGGGCAGCATGATTGCGGTGATCGGTGCATCCGGTTCCGGAAAAACGACATTGTTCCGCATTTTTCTTGGACTGTTGAACCCGCAGGAGGGCGCAGCGCAAATCGGGTGTGAAGATACATTCCTACCCCTTTCGCCATCTACGCGCGGCCTTTTTTCGTATGTGCCGCAGGACAGTGTGGTGTTTTCCGGAACAATTGCCGAAACCCTTCGACTTGTCCGCCCGGATGCCTCGGAGGAGGCAATTTGGAAAGCACTGCGCACCGCGTGCGCAGACGATTTTGTCCGGGAACTTCCGGAGGGACTGCACAGTAAAATTGGCGAGCGCGGCGCAAAACTCTCCGGTGGCCAAAATCAGCGGCTTGCCATTGCCCGCGCCCTACTCTCGGATGCACCGATTCTTTTGTTGGATGAGGTAACCTCGGCACTGGATTTGGAAACGGAACAGCGTGTCTTGGCAAATATTTCCCAAGCGTACCATGGCAGAACCTGCATTGTTGCCACACATCGGAAAAGTATATTGCCTTTGTGTGACTGCGTTTACCGCTATGAAAACAAGCAGTTAATTCGTGTTGAAGATTGAATTTTGATTACAATGCGTGAGCGGCAAATCAGCGCTCGGAACCATTACGAAAGGGCTTGCATATTGTGACGTTGAAAAGGTATATTCCAAATATAATTACATGCGTGCGTATTGTGGGAACGTTTTGCCTGCTGTTTTTAGAGCCGCTCGCTATGTCGTTTTACGTGGTATACACGGTTTCCGGCGTGAGTGATATTCTTGACGGCTGGATCGCGCGGATGACGAAAACGACCAGCGACTTTGGCTCAAAGCTGGACAGCGCGGCGGATCTGATGTTTTACGCCGTGATGCTGATAAAAATTCTTCCGATTTTGTGGCGAGTGCTTCC
>CAMDZY010000149.1 GCA_945910975.1 uncultured Clostridia bacterium
ATTGTTGACATTGAACGCGCCGATGGCATAACCGCCCTCATAGGCTTTTTTAAACATTTCTTTTGTTGTTACCAGAGGCATACTAAATCGCTCCTTTTATTAAATTCATCCATATTGTAGCATGAAACCGCAAGAATTGCAATACTTGAATTTTGCTGTTTATAGAGTTGCCCCCGACGCACCGAAGTACGCCGGGGGTAATAAAGGTGGATATTGCAGTTACTGTCGTGAGCGCAAAAGCTGCACTCGCAACAGGAAATGCCTTTTCAGGGTGCTACTGATTACTTCTCTGCCTTCTTTTTCTTGCGTACAACGAGTACGACAATCAGTGCGGCAATCAGAAGCACAGCAGCGATTGCGCCGATAAACAGCGGCGTGTTGGTATAGAAGCGAATCCAGAGATTCGTGGTCACGTAGAAGCGCTCCACATGCACTGCGTTCTCAGGAAGCTCCGTATCGGAGATGATTTCACCGTTTCCGGCAGCGTCCACTGCGTATACGATCAGATCATGTGCGCTGGTGGAGTCACCTGGGATGTCAAAGGAGAAGCTGTCGCCATTCTTGAGGACTTCTTCCAGCGCATCGCCGCTCCATTCGATATGTTGCTTGCCATCGAGCATAACGATAACCTTTGCGAGCTTCAGGTTGTCGCGGATGGTCATATTGACCGTATGGCTTGTTCCAACATACGTGCTTCTGCTTTCCAAGTTCTCAATGCTGATATTCGGGAGCGTGCTGTCAACGCCAAACTTGATTACAGCATCCTTGACGTCCATGTCGTTCTTTGCGCGGTTTCCCGCTTCGTCTTTGGACTCTACGATCACGCTGTAGTTATCCTCCTTGTACGTCTTCATCAGCTCAAGGTAAGGTTCCGTTTCTCCCGCTTTGCCCGGGATATTGATACATTCCTCATAAAGCTCGCACTTTGTACCATAATCGCTGGTCTGATTCGCATCGCTGAGCGTTTCGCGATAGGTATCTGTTCCCAGTTTCGTTGCAACGCCTTGCAGCACAAGGCCGCCGATTGCAAAAACCGCTGCGCAGGATGCCGCTGCGATGAAGGTTTTCAGTCTCCGCTTCTGGCGTTTGCGGTATTCTTCATCGATCTTCTCATAATGTGACAGCGCATATAACAGTTCCTCCGCCGACTGATAGCGGTCGTCCGGATTGCGCTGCGTGCACTTCATAATAATTCGTTCCAGGCCGCTGGACAAGGCAGGATTTATCTGCCGAATCGGTCGGATCTCATAGGGCGGCTCGCTGGGGTTCTTGCCGGTTACCAAGTGATACAGCGTTGCGCCCAAGCAGTAAATATCCGTTCTGGCATCCGTCGAGCCCATACCGCCAAACTGTTCCGGTGCAGCATAACCGACTGTGCCCAAGCAGATCGTGTCCTTCATCTGTTTTGCTTTGAATTCACGCGCCGTGCCAAAGTCAAACACCATTATGTTGCCATCCGGCTTCAGCATGATGTTGGAGGGCTTCATGTCGCGGTAAATGATTGGCGGAGTGCGTGTATGCAAATACCGTGGGGCGCCACCGATGTTTTTGATGCCAATGTCACCGACCGTTATGGAGGTTTTGTTGCTGAATTTATTGTAAATCAAGTACAGCCGGCTTGTCAGTGCCTTCTGCGTGCGCTGCTCCATAATCGAAAGTGCGTTATAGGCGCGCTGGATTTTTGCGTTGGACGTGGCCGAACCGTCGCCCACCCACACAAGCGCATTGGCGGTTCGGAAAATCTGAATAGTTTCCTGCGCAAGCGAAAAGTCCATGTCAACAACAATCACATCGTAAGCGCCGGAAAACCGCAACTCGGACAGCAAGCGGAGAATGTCGTCCGTCGACAGCTCCATCATGTCCAGCGCGACCTTGGTCTGCGAAAAATAGCAAACACCGCTCACATCCTGACGCACGGAGCTTTCCAGCTTGAGCGCAAGATTTGTCTTTTTATTTTTCAGCGCAAAAATAATATCGCCCATGTCAAAATAGCCTTCGGCAGTAAACACCGCGTCCGCAGAGCCGAATTTTTCCAGATTGAGATAGAGCGTTTTCTTGTTCTGTCTTGCGTAATAGATGGCGCACGCAGCCGCCATTGCACTGGTTCCCGAACCGCCGCAGGGGGAGGAAAAAATAATCGTTTTGGTGCTGTCGTCGTCTGCCTTCATGCCGGTAATCCGCCCGGCGTGTTCGGAATGGATGCTTAAAATTTGCTTGTAAATCAGCTCCGCCTTTTGGAACTTGCAAATGGCACGCTGGTCATCCACGGACTCCACACCGGTGGAATTGACAAAATACGCGAAGCCGCACCACTTGGGCAGCGCCTTGATGTCGATATCAAAAGACTCGTTTGCAACGAAGACATCGATTCTGTTGCTTCCTAACACTTCCAATGCAGCGGACAACTCGGTAAAGGAGTAGATTTCAAACTTGTCGGCATACTTCACTTCAAAAGCCGACACAATTCTGTCGAGATAATTCCTGTCTCGGTCAAGCAAAGCAAGTTTTATTCTCATGACCATAATAATACATACCCTCTTTCGTTTTGCTGAAAATTGGGAGAACCGCCTGCACCGCAGCAGTCGCACCGCTCACGCTCAAAGCACTCTAACGCAGACTTACATACATTAATAATAAATATTCCTCAATATTACATATCTTGTTTTATTCTAACATTAAATACCAATCCTGTCAATAATCGGTGTCCATTTTTTCGACATTTTTGTCAAAAAAAATAGCAATTTTTCTCGCCTGAGATTGCTTTATGCGTAGAAAAAATACAGATGTTAGCTCGTAGCAGCGAGAATGATCCTTTGAGGTGTCCAAATGGCAAAATAACCAAAAAATTGCTTGGAAAACTGTCATAATTTCCATTGATATTGTGCTGCGCTCCGTGTTATTATAATAATACTACGGTAGGCGCGGCTACTCCACACAATAGCTGCAAACCGCCGAATAAAGGAGGAATACCATCCGCAGGCTTGCGGTGCGGCAGTGTGGAGACCTGTCGTAAGGCGTCACGCTTCGGCGGACGCGAGGTATGGGCGAGCGGAGGCTCCCATATCAAAGCCTTTTTACATGGCAAGTGTCATTCTGAAAAACATCAAAAAAGTTTACCCCAACGCTGAAAAAACCAAAAAGAAGAAAAAGGGCGAACCCGAAAAGAAGAACAATTTGCAAATCACCGATGAGGGTGTTGTCGCCGTGCAGGAGTTCAACCTGAACATCGCGGACGGCGAATTTATCGTTCTCGTCGGCCCGTCCGGCTGCGGTAAGTCCACCACGCTGCGTATGGTCGCGGGTCTGGAGGAAATCTCCGGTGGCGAGCTTTATATCGGCGACCGCTTGGTCAACGATGTGCCGCCGAAAGATCGCGATATTGCGATGGTCTTCCAAAGCTACGCCCTGTATCCGCACATGACTGTGTATGACAATATGGCATTCTCCCTGAAGCTGAAAAAAGTTGACAAGAAAACAATTGACGAAAAGGTGCGCGAAGCTGCGGAAATTTTGGGTATCACCGAGTACCTCGACCGCAAACCCAAGGCACTGTCCGGCGGCCAGCGGCAGCGTGTCGCGATCGGCCGCGCCATCGTCCGCAATCCGCAGGTGCTGCTGATGGACGAACCGCTCTCCAACCTGGACGCCAAGCTGCGCAACCAGATGCGTGCAGAGCTGATCAAGCTGCGCAACCGCATCAACACCACCTTTATTTATGTCACCCATGATCAGACCGAGGCCATGACGCTGGGCGACCGCATCGTCAT
Organism: uncultured Clostridia bacterium; assembly: GCA_945910975.1. Lineage (GTDB taxonomy): Bacteria > Bacillota > Clostridia > Oscillospirales > Oscillospiraceae > JAKSPM01. Next base: position 3,768 of record CAMDZY010000149.1, read on the forward strand.
CATGCGCGACGGCTTCATCCAGCAGATCGGCACCCCGCAGGAGGTCTTTAACCATCCGCTGAATCTGTTTGTCGCTACCTTCATCGGCACCCCGCAGATGAACCTGTTCGATGGCAAGCTGGTCAAGCGCAACGGCAAATACTGCGTGGAAATGCTTGGCAAAACGGTAGAACTGGGCGCAGAGCAGCAGTGCGCGCTGGGCGATTGTTCCGAGCGCAATGTGGTCGTGGGCATCCGTCCGGTGCATCTGAAGGTGTCCGAGTCCGGCTTCCGCGCCGATGTGGACGTGTCGGAAATGATGGGCAGCGAAATGCACCTGCATCTGAACGTCGGCGGCAAGGACGTTGTGGCAGTGGTTCCCACCGCCGGTTTGGATCTCGACCGCGTTAAGAGCGGCAGCCAGATTTGCTTCGACTTCGACCCGGCTCTGGTGCACCTGTTCGATGCCGAAACGGAGCGCAATCTTCTGTAAACGTAAAATATCACGGCTCTTTGTCAATAGTTGGGGTAATCGAAAAAACAGAAATGTACTACGAGCA
>CAMDZY010000150.1 GCA_945910975.1 uncultured Clostridia bacterium
TTCTGCGGCACCGGCGCACTGCTCTCGCCCACCTCCACACAGCAGGGCGAAAGCGTTCCCGCAGTGTGCCACGCCGTTTCCATTCACAATGAGAGGGGATAATTATGGACTATGTAAAAGCGTTTGTCGTTGGCGGTCTGCTGTGTGTGATCGGGCAGATTTTGATTGACAAAACCAAACTGACACCGGCGCGGATTTTGGTGTGCTATGTGGTAACCGGTGTCTTTCTCGGCGCCGTTGGGCTATACAAGCCGCTGGTGGATTTTGCCGGGGCGGGTGCTACCGTTCCGCTGACCGGCTTTGGCTACAGCCTGTCGAAGGGCGTCAAGGAAGCGATTCAATCGGACGGCTGGATTGGTATTCTCACGGGTGGCCTAAAGGCCACCGCCGGCGGAATCGCCGCTGCCGTTGTATTTGCCTGCCTGATGGCGCTGATTTTTAAGCCGAAGGATAAATAACACACATCCGGGCATACTACCTGTGCGGTCAAGCCGCAAAAAAGAAATGCAGGAGGATTCCAACCATGGAAAACCGTAATCAGAACCAGAACAACAACCAGAATCAGAACCGCAACCAGAATCAGAACCAGAATCAAAACAATCAGAATCAGAACCAGAACAACAACCGCTAACCTACTTTCAAGTGCTGAAAAGACTGCCGGATGCAAAAACCCGGCAGTCTTTGCTCTTTCCTCGCGGAAGAACATTTCCGGACGCAGGCATCGCACTCGCGTCCTGTAAGGTATTTTTTGTATCAGCCCAGCAGGCAATTGAGCGCAATGCATATTACCGTGCCAAATAAGGTTGGCAGCAAAATACTGACCAGCGCCCATTTCAGGCTTCCGGTTTCCTTTTTCACCGTCAGAATCGTGGTTGCACACGGCCAGTGAAACAGGAAAAATACCAGCGTGCAGACTGCCGTCCGCCATGTCCAGCCGTTTGCCAGCAGAACCGCACCCATGTTGGCCTCCGCCACCTGGCTCAGGCTGCCATTGGCTGTCAGAATCATGCACAAAACCGGCAAAACCATTTCGTTGGCGGGTAGACCCAGCAAAAATGCCGTCAAAATGGCGCCGCTCATGCCCATGATGCTGCCAAGCGGCTGCAAAAATTGGCACAAAGCCTGTAGGATGCTCCCGCCGTTCAGATGCGCCAACAGCCAAATCAGCATCCCGGCCGGTGCAGCGACCGATGCCGCCCGACCCAGCACATACAACGTCCGGTCGCGCAACGAGCGCACAAGGATCCTGCCCACCTGCGGTCTGCGGTACGGCGGCAGCTCCATGACAAACGAGGATGGATGTCCCCGCAGCAGCGTTTTGTTCAGCATACCGGATGCCGCCATTGACATTGCCACCGCACCCGCTACCGTCAGCGTCAAAATTCCTGCCGCTACCAACGACGCGCCGGGAGAACCGTTTGCAAAAAACACGCTGATGAGCAAAATCAAAGCAGGAAACCGGCCGTTGCAAGGAATGAAGGCGTTGGTCAAAATCGCCATCAGGCGCTCTCTGGGCGAGTCAATAATGCGGCAGCCCACAACACCCACGGCATTACACCCAAAGCCCATACAGGTAGTCAACGCCTGCTTGCCGCAAGCGCCGCACCGGCTAAACTGCCGATCCAGCAAAAATGCCACGCGCGGCAAGTAGCCCAGATCCTCCAAAATCGTGAACAGCGGGAAAAAAATCGCCATCGGCGGCAGCATGACCGATACGACCCGCGCCACTGTGCCATACATACCGTCCAACAAAAGACCGCGCCAAAATTCCGGCAGACCGGAGCGGCGAAGCAGCGTCGATAGCCAACGTCCGACGGTATCAAAACCCGCTTGCAGCCACGCTGACGGATAATTTGCGCCTTCAATCGTCAGCCAGAAAATGCCCAACAGCAGGCCGAGCATCACCACTTTGCCCCAAACACGGTGCAGCAGTATCCGATCGGCACGCTGCACCGGGGCAATTCCCTTCTCCGGGAGCGTGACGCAGTTTTGCGCCAACTGCCTTGCGCGGCAGTGCAGCGCAGCGGCGATTTGGTCAGATTCCTGCTCCGTCTTCCCCCGCAGACCGTTTCCGTCCGGCGGCAAAATGCGCACCGGCTGTGGCTTCAAGCTCCCGTCCGCAACCTGTGCGACCACCCGACACAGTGCGTCAAACCCGGCCTGCTTTCCGGCCGCCGTGGCAATCACCGGGATCCCCAACTGTTTGGACAGGCTGCGGGTGTTGACCATGATCGACTTTTTCGCCGCTTCGTCCATCAAATTGACGCATAACACAACGTTATCAGTCAATTCCATCATTTGCAGTGCCAAGCCAATGGTGCGTTCCAGACAGGTTGCATCGCACACCACAACCGTACACGCCGCCACGCCGGAGGTGACAAATTCCACGGCCACATTTTCCTCCTCCGAGCGGCTGAGCAAAGAGTAAGTTCCCGGCAAATCGACCAGTATGTAATCCGTCCCTGCAAAGGAAAACCGACCTTGTGCAACGCTGACGGTTTTGCCCGGCCAGTTTCCCGTGTGTTGGTGTGCGCCGGTCAGACCGTTAAAAATGGTACTTTTGCCCACATTGGGGTTACCCGCCAGGGCAATTTGAATGGCTTTGGTATCCTCCTGCCGCTTCATGTGTGCGCCGGGCGGATCAGAATCCCGCCGGCATCCCGCGCACGCAGAGCAACCAGAGTTCCGCAAAACCAATACGCCACCGGACTTCCGCCCGGTGCGATCTTACAGCATTGAATTTGGGTGCCCTCCATCAGCCCCAAATCCTGCAAACGCCGCCGTATCGCGCCGGAAAGCAAAATCCGTCCAACGGTTCCGCTCTCTCCCTCCGCCATACAGCAAAGCGGGATGCATTTTTCCATAATCAAAACTCCTCCTTGGCAATTGGGTTCCGTTGCCCTATTGCAGTCTATGCATGATTTGGCGATTCGGTTCGCTTCACATTCGCCCGCCTTTGTGCATATACTAAGGATGGCGACGCTACATACGGCATGTCAGACTAATATTTTTAGGAGGGTTTTTGCTTGACAAAACAGGTGGAATATTTTTTAGGTGCAAATTCACGGCACGGATTTCAATCATTCTATGACGATTTATTCTGCGACCCACGAATCGAAAAGGTTTGGATCATCAAGGGCGGCCCCGGAAACGGCAAATCCACCTTTATGCGCGCAATGGGCGCAGTCGCAGCCGAGCGGGGGCTGGAACAGGAGTGGATCCTCTGCTCGTCCGACCCGGACTCTTTGGATGGGATCATCATTCCCGCTGTCAAGCTCGCCATTGTGGACGGCACCGCGCCGCACGTTGTAGAACCGCAGGTGTGCGGCATGGACGCGGAATATCTCAATTTCAGCGCCTGCTACCGTGACGGAATGCGGCAGGACGCAGCGGAAATTCTCGATGCGCAGCAAAAGAACAAGGCACGCTATCCGCTGGTCTACACCTGCCTGTCCGCAGCCGGAACACTGTCACAGCAGATTCGCCAAATCGCCGCGCAACAGCTGCCCGACGGAAAGCTGGAACAGCTTACACAGGGAATCATCCACGCCGAATTTCAGCAACCGGGGCAGCAGCCCGGCGTCATTCGCCGCTTTGTGTCCGGCATCACGCCCAAGGGGCTGCAATACCGGCTGGAAGCGCTGCAAGACTACCGGCTCTATTCGCTCACGGACACCTTTGGCCTGAGCGATCCGCTGTTGCAGTTGTTAAAACAGGCGGCGCTGGAAAAGGGGTATTTCTGCATCGCCGGGCACAGTCCGCTGGAACCGGAGCGCTTGGAGCAGCTGCTCATTCCGCAGCTGAAACTGGCCTTTGTGCGAACCTCGCAGCAGCTTGCCTACCACGGCGCTACCTTCTGTCAAATCGATTTGGATGCTCTGGTTCCGCTGCCGGAATTGGATAAAAATCATATGCCGTTCTTTGTCTGCACCATAAAGGCGCTTGTGCAGGAGGGGATCGGCTATTTGCAGGAGGCCAAGGCGCAGCACGATCGACTGGAACTGCTCTGCCGTCCCTATGTTGATTTTTCCGCCGTATCCGCGCTGCGGGAAACCTACGCGCAGCGGTTGCACAAGCTGATCGACAAGGTCAAAAAGGCCTAAATTATCTGCGGAGCAGGATCAAACATGCATTTGATTCTGCTCCGCAGATTTTTATTCGTTTTTCGGTTTTTTAACAAATCGTTTACAGATGCGGGAAATTATATG
>CAMDZY010000151.1 GCA_945910975.1 uncultured Clostridia bacterium
TCCAAATCGACCAAAACCGCGCCCTGGTCATCTTCCACATACCTTTGCGGCGGGACGGTAAAATCAACGCCGTCCAGCGCGTCCACCGTCTTGCGCAAGTCGGCCGGGGACATCAGCAGATAGCCATCGACCTGAAAGCCGACCAAATCTTTGACCGCCAGTACCAGTGCCTTTGCACCGTTTTCTCCCTTGCCTGCGCTGCCGTAGACCGTGGAGATCTTCGGCACGGAATAGTTGCCGAAAATCAACGTTTCTCTGGGAATGCTCAGCATGGCGGTGTTTCCGGTTGCCGTGTCAATTTGCAGAATTTGCAGCGTGTCAACTTGCATATCGCCGTCATCCGTGCCGGCCAACAAAATATTGTAAATACCCTCCACGGGATTGGCCGGTTCCACGGATTCCTGTGTCGGCTTTGCCGCTTGTGTCTGCTGTGTGGGCGCCTGCGTCGGCTCCGCAGCCGGCTTGCCGGTGTTATGGATGTGGGTAAAGATCCCCCACACCGTACCAATGCAGACAAGTGCCGACAAAACCAGCGCAACAATGCCACGCCGGCTGCTTGTCGGGGTTACCTCCGCAGCATAATCCGATGCGGAATACGGTTCTTCTTTCGCGTTTTTTTTCATAATTTCATTCCTTTCGCAGCAAATAATCTCGCGCGGCGCGGGAATTGGGGTCGATCGCCTTGCCGCGCTGCTGCAGCAGCTCCAGCGACATCTCAAAGCCCCGCAGCAAAGCGGCATCCAAGTCCGTCTTTGCCAAATCCCGCAGTTGCTCCACGCCGTCAAAGTCACGCGTTGGTTCCATGTAATCTGCCAAATAGATGATTTTTTCCAGCAGCGTCATATCCGCCTTGCCGGTCGTGTGCCAATAAATTGCATCGCAGACGGCGTCATTTTCGCCAAACACAAAATGAGCCACTGCCGCGCCGGTTTTGGCATGAAGCAATTTTGCGTTGTTTCTTTCCAAATCTGTGAGCATTATATCATACTTTTTGCACAATTGCAACTGTTCTGCGCCATCAAGTGCCTTGGTGATATCATGTAAAATTCCCGCGCGCGCCGCGTCGGTCGGATTCGCGCCGTATTGTCCGGCAAGGGCCTGCGCCGTTTGGCAGCAGCCAATCACGTGCGGGACCCGCTTTGCTTTGTGCAAGGACAGGCTTTTTTCTTTTAATGCATCAAAAGGAAGCTGCTTCCAATCCTCCCCTACGCCATAAAATCCCTGCGCGGTGATAGACTGCATCACTGCGGGCGGCACGTAGCTTTCCCCGCAGCCAAACGCCAGCATCCGCCGGACGGTTGAGGAAGAAATATCGGCGAAGGTATTCTCCAGCTTGATCACCCTTGCACCGAGCTGTTGCAAGTGTGCCTCCTGCTGCAAAAGCTGCTGTTGCTGCTGTTTGGATTCCGCGTCACGGTGCGCCCAGACCAGCGTGGCCAGCTGCACAATGACCTCCGGCTCATACCAACTGTCCAGGCTCAAAAAAGAGTCGGTTCCCAGCAGCAAGAAGAACGTGTCCTCCGGCCGCTGCGCGTGAAGCTGGCGCAGGGTGTCCGCCGTGTAGCTTTTTCCCTCGCGCCGCAGCTCAATATCACTGACTGTCACATAAGGCAAGTGCGCCGTGGCGGCCTGCACCATCGCCAATCTTGCGCCGGCGTCCGGTGTACCTTGCGGCAGACACTTGTGCGGCGGCACCGCTGCCGGTATGACAATCACCTGATCAAGCGCCAGTAAGCGCTGAAATTCCTCCACTGCCAGCACATGGCCGTTGTGGATTGGATTAAATGTACCGCCAAAAATACCGATTCTGCCCAAGGTTCACACCTCCTGTTTGGAATTACTTTCCGGATTGTCCGTTTTTCCGTCTTTCAATTGCAGCCTTCACCGCTGCTTCGTGGAAATATTCTTCCCGACGCTGTTTCTCCCGCTTTGCCTGCGCGCGGCGCTTTTGCACGCCCCTGCGTACCGGATTGACCTTTGGCTGCGGCTTGGGCGGCTGGTGCTTGTCCAGATTGTAGCGGTAAATGACAAATTTTGAGCCAACCGCCTGAATGCCCTCGGCGCCGGTTGCCTCACAGATGGCATCCGCAGCCTCCCGCGAAGTCATCAGGGCAGATTCCAACACACGACCCTTTACCAGTTCCCTGGCCTTGAGTTGCGTTTCGGCCTGTGCGACAACACTTTCGCTGACGCCCTCCTTGCCGACCATCAAGGTCGTATCGATGCCGTTTGCTTCCGCGCGAAGCTCAGCGCGGCGTTTACTCGTCAGCATGGCGTTCCTCCTGTAATTGTTCTACAAAATTTTTCAGCGCATTGGCGCGGTGCGAAATTTCATTTTTCCGTTCGCTTTTCAGTTGGGCAAAAGTACAGCCCTCCTGCGGGACATAAAAGACGGGGTCATAGCCAAAGCCATTGCTGCCGTGCGGCGCAAAGGCGATCACGCCCTCACAGGTTCCGCGCGCAACAATGCTGCTGCCGTCCGGGCGGAGCATCGTGATCACGCTGACAAAACGTGCCGTGCGCTGCTCCTGCGGAACGTCCTTCATCAGCTCCAACAAATATTCCAGACGGTCGCGGTCTGACTTGTTCCGCTCACCGCCGAAGCGTGCCGAATAAATGCCGGGCGCGCCGTTAAGTGCGTCTACCTGCAAGCCGGAATCATCTGCAAGTGCTGTGATTCCCGCTGCCTGCTGCACGGCTTTTGCCTTGAGCATGGAGTTTTCTTCAAAGGTTGTTCCGGTTTCCTCGACCTCGATATCCAGCCCCAAGTCCGATTCCAGTACTACCTCTAAGCCATACTGTCCCAAAATCTGCTGCATTTCTTGCAGCTTATGTTGATTTTTGCTTGCTAATACTACTTTCATATGCAATCTCCCATTAAATCAGCGCATTGACAAAATCCTGCGGAACAAACGGCATCAAATCGTCCATCTGTTCGCCTACGCCGACAAATTTCACCGGGATTTGCAGTTCGTTTGCCACGGAGATGACAATGCCGCCCTTGGCCGTGCCGTCGAGCTTGGTCAGCACCATGCCGGTGACCTCGGCGATTTTGGAAAATTCCTTTGCCTGAATCAGGCCGTTCTGGCCGGTGGTGCCGTCAAGTACCAGCAGCACCTCTTTGTCGGCATTGGGCAGCTCGCGGTCGATGATGCGGGAGATTTTTGCCAATTCGTTCATCAAATTGGCCTTGTTGTGCAGGCGTCCGGCGGTGTCGCACAAAATCACGTCCGTTTTGCGTGCCTTTGCCGCCTGAATCGCATCAAACACAACGGAAGCAGGGTCTGCGCCCTCTGCCTGACGGACGATGTCGGCGCCGCTGCGGCCTGCCCAGATTTCCAGCTGGTCGGCTGCTGCTGCACGGAAGGTGTCGGCGGCGCACAGCAGCACGCGCTTTTTCTGCTGCCGCAGCACGTTTGCCAGCTTGCCGATCGTGGTGGTTTTGCCCACGCCGTTCACACCGATCACCAAAATAACCGACGGACGCGTATCCATTTTCAATTCTGTAGAACCAACATTCAGCATTTCGGTGAGGATATCCTTCAGCGCCTCACGAATATCCTCCGCAGATTTTAAGCGCTGCTCTTTCACGCGCTTGCGGAGCAACTCGACTGCTGTGGTGGAGGTTTCCACGCCCATGTCGGCGAGGATCATGCTTTCCTCCAACTCATCGAAAAATTCGTCGTTCGCTCCGGTGAAGCCGGCAAAAATACCGCCGACCGTATTGGCCATCGCCTTGCGGGTTTTGGCAAGGCCCTTTTTAATTTTATCAAAAAAAGACATATTTTACCTCATTTTCCGGCGTTTTCCGCCCTATTTTATTCCCAGCTGGTGCTCCATCTGCGCCAAATCCATATGCAGGATCTTGGAAACACCCTGCTCCTGCATGGTGACACCATAGAGGATATCCGCTTCTTCCATCGTACCGCGCCGGTGAGTGATGACAATAAACTGGGTTTTCTGACACAGCCTGCGCAGGTAGCTGGCAAAGCGCTGCACATTTCTATCGTCCAGTGCGGCGTCGATTTCATCGAGCATACAAAACGGTGTGGGGCGAACCTTTAAAATTGCAAAATACAGTGCAATCGCCACAAACGCTTTTTCGCCGCCGGAGAGAACGCTTACCTTTTTGTAAACATCGTCGCCGCTAA
>CAMDZY010000152.1 GCA_945910975.1 uncultured Clostridia bacterium
ATTTTTTGTGACGTACACGCCGCCGCAAAAAATGATTGAATTTGATTCGCCGCTATAGCGGCGAACTCTGCGAGGCTTTTTTAATAGTCTGAAACCTCCGGCTTGGCCGGAGGTTTTGGGATTATTTATCGTCCTTTGCTTTTTTGTCCTTCTTGTCGGACTTCTTTGCATTGGCTTCCTTGCGCTCTTGTGCCTTGCGGCGAGCTTCTGCCTGCTCTTTGGCGCGGTTTTCTTCTGCGGTGTTGTTGGTCATGATCGACCAGTTCATCAATTCGATGCGGACACGGTCAGCGCCGGATTCGATGACGACTTTGTCGTCCTTGATTTCGCAGATTTTGCCCATAATACCGCCAATCGTGGTGATCTTATCGCCGGTTTTCAGGGAATTACGCAGCTCTTCTGCTTCTTTTTTCTTTTTCTTTTCGGGACGTATGATCATAAAATAGAAAATTGCAACCATCACGACCAGAAGCAAAATCATGGACATTCCACCGCCGGCAGCAGAAGCCGGTGCTGCTTCCGCCAGGAAAAGATTGAACATATAATATCCTCCGTATTTTTTGTAATATCCTTATTATACAAACAGCCGTTTGTTTTTTCAAGTATAATTTTGCCAATTTTCCGGGGTTCCCCAAGGAAACTCTGATTTCAGCCGGTGCGGCGGCAGATTTCTCGGCAAACCGTGCAAAATACCCGCAGGATTTGGTGCGGCTTGACAGGAAAGATGCAATCAGAAGTTTCTTCGGATCACTCGTTTGTTTCGCGATAAACAGTGATACCAAATATTTGGACTTCTAAACCATCAATATAAGCCCCTGTAACGGCATCTGCAAACTCATGAATTTTTGTGACTTGGTAAACCAAAGATTGATACCGAACACTCCCGCCGTCCTTTAAGGCCACACGAATCGGCGTCAGCAAAACTACCAAAGCAACCACAACTGCTATGGTAATCGCTATTTTCTTCTTTTTCATGTTATATTCTTTCCTCCAGCTTTGCCGAATATGTGGCGCGGAAGTCTGCAAATGTGCCGGTGTCGATGGCGTCGCGGATGCGTTGCATCAATTTGTTATAAAAATACAAATTATGCATCACCGCCAGCCGCATGGCCAGCATTTCCTCCGCCTTGAACAAATGGCGCAGGTAGGCTCTGGAGTAGCGGCGGCAGACCGGACAGTCGCACTCCGGGTCGATGGGGCGCTCATCGCGTTCATACTTGGCATTTTTCAGGTTCATCGCACCTTGCCACGTGAACAGCTTGGCGTGACGGGCATTTCTGGCCGGCATGACGCAGTCGAAAAAGTCCACACCGCGGGCGACAGATTCGATGATATTTGACGGCGTACCCACGCCCATCAGATAGCGCGTTTTATTTACGGGCATATACGGCTCGACCGCTTCGATGATTTCGTACATCGTCTGCGTGCTTTCGCCAACCGCCAGTCCGCCGATGGCGTAGCCGGGCAAATCGAGTTTGGTGATTTCCTGCATATGCCAAATCCGCAAATCGGGGTAGGTGCCGCCCTGATTGATGCCCCAGAGCATTTGCTGGGGATTCACCGTGTCAGGCAAGCGGTTGAGTCGTTCATTTTCTGCTTTACAGCGCACCAGCCAGCGCAGCGTGCGCTCGCAGGACGCTTTGACATATTCATAGGGCGCAGGATTTTCAACGCATTCGTCAAACGCCATGCAGATATCCGAGCCAAGATTGGACTGGATCTGCATACTCTCCTCCGGCCCCATAAAAATTTTGTGGCCGTCAATATGCGAAGCAAAGCTGACGCCTTCCTCCTTGATTTTCCGCAACGCCGCCAGCGAAAACACCTGAAATCCACCGGAATCCGTGAGAATTGGGCCATTCCATGTCATGAACCGGTGCAGGCCGCCCATGTCGTGAATCAGTTTGTCACCGGGGCGCAAATGCAGGTGGTAGGTGTTGGAAAGCTCCACCTGCGTGCCGATGTGCTCCAAATCAAAGGCACTAAGTCCGCCCTTGATTGCCGCTTGCGTGCCAACATTCATGAAAACAGGGGTCTGCACCGTTCCGTGTGCGCAGGTAAATTCGCCGCGCCGCGCTTTTCCCTCTGTTCGTAACAGCTTAAACATAGTATCTCCTTATCATCGACCGCTTTGCGCATAGTAATTGCTCAGGCAGCCGGCAAGAATCGTTTCGCGTTCCTCCTGCGTCAGTGTGCCGAGGTGGAGGGTCAGCGGGGTTTGTGCGCCGTTTTGCAGCAACACCGCCTGCACCTCTTCCCTGCCGGATTCCAGCGCCGTGCGGATATTGGGCACAAAGACTGCGTCGCCGGTCTGGATGTGATAGCTTGCGATGTTCTCGACCGTAAAGGGCAGCATACCCCAGTTGATGACATTGCTGCGATAACGCTTGGTGGCATAGCTTTCACAAAGATTGGCGACGCCGCCCAAGACACGCTGACAGGACGCTGCCTGTTCCCGCGCGGAACCGTCACCAGGGCGCAGGGACATCACCGCACTGCCAATTGCGGTGGTATGCGCATCATAGCCAAGCATTGCCGACACGACCTCCGGTGCGTCCGGATTCTCGCGGCGAAGCTGCTCAAGGCTGCGCACCGCCTTCGCACGGTTGACATAATCCGGATCCTTGCGGCTCAATGCAAATTCGGATAGGCGATGCGGATTGCTGCGATAGGATGAGGTTTCGCCGGAGGGAATCAGCTCGTCCGTAGTGGTCACCGGGTCATAAATCGCGGAAGCCACGCGAATCAGCAGGTTTTCCGCCAGCGGATGCTGCTCCGGCCAATCGGTAATGTTGGGGCCAAAGACCAACGGCTGCTCCGGATCGGGTTTGCCTACGCCGTGGTATACGCGGGAATAGGGTGCGGGATTGAAATGATAATCCAGGGTCGGTGCATCGGCAACCATTTCCGCAAGTTCCATCGCGGAGGTCACTGCGCCGCCGCAGAGAGCGGATGCGGCAATGGAACGCGCATCCATCAATGCAACATAAGACACCTGACCGTCTGACGGCTTGGAGCCTTCGCGGTTGGGGAAATTGCGGGTAGAGTGGCGCAGCGAGAACGCGCCGTTGGCAGGCACATCCCCCGCACCAAAGCACGGGCCGCAGAAGGCCGAGCGGATGCTGACACCGGACTCCATCAGCTTTGCCAAATCGCCGGTGCGCAGCAGTTCCAGCATGACCGGCTGGCTCATGGGATAGCAGGACAGGCCAAAGGCGCCGTTGCCGATGTTTGCACCGTTCAGAATCTGTGCTGCCATTTTCAGGTTTTGGTAAGTGCCGCCGGAGCAGCCAGCAATGACGCCCTGATCGGCATAGAACTTGCCGCCGCGAATCTTTTTCAGCAGGGACTCCGGTTTTTGCTTTAATTTCAGCTTTTCCATGGCGTCCATGTCCACCGCATGGAGCAGATCCTCCATGTTGGCTTGGAACTCCCGAATCGTATAGGCATTGCTGGGGTGGAACGGCAGGGCGATCATCGGTTCTACCTTGGACAGATCGATTTCGACCAGACCGTCATAATATGCGCCGTCCTGCGGCGCCAATTCCCGGTAAGCATCGGCGCGGCCGTGTGCAGCTAAGGCTTGACGCACGGTTTCGTCTGTTTGCCACACGGAGGACAGGCAGCTTGTTTCGGTGGTCATGACATCGATGCCATTGCGATAATCCATCGCCAGATTTTGGATACCGTCGCCCACGAACTCCAGCACGCTGTTTTTGACCAGTCCCTTGGGGAATGTTGCGCCGACAAGCAGCAGCGCCACGTCCTGCGGGCCGACACCGGGACGAGGTTTGCCGGTGAGATGCACGGCGATGACCGGCGGATATGCAATATTATAGGTTCTTCCGACCAGCTGCTTAACCAATTCCGGGCCGCCCTCGCCGATGGCCATGGTGCCGTATGCACCATAACGGGTATGGGAATCCGAGCCGAGAATCATTTTGCCGCCGCCTGCGTATTCCTCGCGCATATAGGCGTGAATGACTGCCTGATGCGCCGGAACGAACTCGCCGCCGTATTTTTTGGCGGCAGACAGGCCGAACGCATGGTCGTCCTCGTTGATGGTGCCGCCCACGGCGCACAGGCTGTTGTGGCAGTT
>CAMDZY010000153.1 GCA_945910975.1 uncultured Clostridia bacterium
GATGCAGTCGGCATCACACAGCCAAACGCCGTCTTCAAAGTGCAGATACAGGCTGCGGAAATCCAGATTGACTGTGCCGACCACGGCTAAGTTGTCATCAACCAACATCAGCTTGGAATGGACAAAGCCGGGGGTGTATTCAAAGATTTTGCAGCCGGCTTCCAGAAGGCGCACGTAATATGCGCGTGTGGTTGCGTGGACATAGCCCTTGTCACCAATCGCCGGCGTAATAATGCGGACATCTACACCGGATTTGGCAGCAACGGAAAGTGCATCGGATACCGTGTCGTCGATGATAAGGTAGGGCGTCATAATATAGACATTCTTCTTTGCACGGCTGATGAGGTTTAAGAATACATTCCGGCTGACCGTTTCAAAATCCAGGGGCGAATCGACAAACGGCTGCACAAAGCCGTGGTAATCCGTGACGGCCGGATAACGCGGCGGCACGTCCAGTTCTGTGCTGCCGGTGATGTGATTCCACATGGAGGTGAACATCACGGTCATTGACCATACGGCGTCGCCCCGAAGCAAAATGCCGCAATCCTTCCAGTGACCGCAGTGGCGATCGGCTTCGTTAATGTATTCGTCGGCATGATTGATGCCGCCGGTAAATGCGACCTGATTGTCGATGATCATCAGCTTGCGGTGGTCGCGGTTGTTGAGCCGAGAGGAGAGAATGGGGATATAGGGGTTGAATACGCATACCTTAATCCCTTTGCCCTCCAAATACTGGCGATATTTCCTTGGCAGCTTACAGATACAGCCAAAATCATCATAGATCAGGCGTACATCCACGCCGGCCGCCGCTTTTTCCTCCAGAATATCTACAATTGTATTCCACATTCTTCCGGGGCAGATAATGAAATACTCCAGATAAATTGTTTTTTGCGCCTTTTTCAGTTCCTCCAGCATTGCAGCCCAGCACGGCTCGCCGCTGGGGAAGTATTGCGTCTGCGTGTCGCTGTAGACGGGGAAGGCGTTTTCGGTTAGATAGTGGCTTTGGATGGCGGCATCGGGAAATTTTCGGCTGAGCTTGTCACAGACGGACACGTCTTGCCTGAGATTGTTCCGCAGGAGGCGGTCGATGGAGTCCATTTTTCGTTTCAGACGCGCAGAGAGTCGGTTTCCGCCAAAAATCAGGTACAGCATCAAGCCGAACAGCGGAAAGGCCAGAATGGGAATGATCCAGGCCAGCTTGTAGGAAATGTTGGTGCGGTCGGAAATGATAAACAAAATCGTAATCCAGGACAGCGCAGTCAAAAAATAGGAAAACCATGAGAAGTATTGAGAGATCCACTGCATACCCAAAAACAGCATAAAGATTTGCAACAGAATACAAACGCTGACCAATACGAGTCTTTGCAGCAACAGCTTTACGAGCCTTTTCAAGACGATCCCTCCATAGCGACCCAATTTGACAAATTGGTTTATAGATATATTAACACAGATCGCGCAAAAACCCAAGAGCAAAAATAAAAAATTTGCCGAAAAATATCAGTTGTAGAACGGGAAATAATTTGGTATAATCAATAAGATATTATGGGGCGATATGTCCAAAGGATGCAGAATATGAGAAATTCAATTTTTATTAAAGGCGCCAGAGAGAATAATCTAAAAAATGTAGACGTGGAAATTCCACGCGACAAGCTGGTCGTGCTGACGGGACTGTCTGGTTCCGGCAAGTCCAGTCTGGCGTTTGATACGATCTATGCAGAAGGACAGCGGCGCTATGTGGAGAGTCTTTCCTCCTATGCACGGCAGTTTTTGGGGCAGATGGAAAAGCCGGATGTGGATTACATTGAGGGACTTTCTCCCGCCATCTCCATCGACCAGAAAACAACCTCCAAAAACCCCCGCTCCACAGTGGGGACCGTGACGGAGATCTACGATTACCTGCGTCTGCTTTGGGCGCGGGTCGGTCTGCCGCATTGCCCGAAGTGCGGCAAGGAGATTCAGCGGCAGAGCATCGACCAGATCGTCGACCGTGTGATGCTGATGGAGGATGGCACCAAATTCATGGTTTTAGCGCCGGTGATTCGCGGAAAAAAGGGCGAACACGTCAAGGTGCTGGAAAATGCCCGCCGAAGTGGGTTTGTCCGCGCACGGATCGACGGTAGTTTATACGACTTGTCCGAGGAAATCAGCTTGGATAAGAACAAAAAGCACCATATTGAATTGGTGGTCGACCGCTTGGTGATGCGGCGGGATCTGGGACGTCGGATTACGGATTCTATTGAAGCGGCATCGGCGCAGTCGGACGGTCTGTGCATCATTCACCGCATGGACGATGACACGGACACGGTTTTTTCCCAGAACTATGCCTGCGACAGCTGCGGAATTTCCATGCCGGAATTGTCGCCGCGTATGTTTTCGTTCAACAATCCCTACGGCGCCTGTCCGCAGTGCGCCGGCCTGGGGTATCAGCTAAAGGTAGACCCGGAGCTGGTAATTCCCGACCCCAATAAGTCCATCTATGACGGCGGGATCCAGGCTTCCGGCTGGGGCAATGTGCGCAACGATTCCATTTCCAGAATGTATTTTGAGGCGATGGCAGCACGGTATCAGTTTAATCTTATGGAGCCGATCGGAAAATTATCCCCGTCCGTGCGGGATATCATTCTTTACGGCACCAAGGGAGAAAAGCTGAAGCTGCACTACGACCGTCCCAACGGTAGGGGAGAGCTGTTGCAGGCGTTTGAGGGCATCATTCCCAATTTGGAACGCCGCTACCGCGAAACGCAGTCTGATGCCGTACGCAAGGAGCTTGAGGAATATATGTCCTCCTGCCCGTGTCCGGCCTGCAATGGGGAACGTCTGGCAGATATTTCCCGCGCCGTCACGGTTGGCGGAATGTCGATCGCCCAATTTTGCCGGCTTTCCGTGTCCGATGGGCTGCAATTTATGGAGGATTTGCAGTTAAGCGGCAATCAGGCGATGATTGCGGAGCAAATTTTAAAAGAAATCAAATCCCGCCTGCATTTTTTGCAGTCGGTCGGTTTGCAGTATTTGAGCCTGTCCCGCGCGGCGGCGACCTTGTCCGGCGGCGAAAGTCAGCGGATTCGGCTGGCTACGCAAATTGGCTCAAGCCTGATGGGTGTGCTGTATATTCTTGACGAGCCGTCCATCGGTCTGCACCAGCGGGACAATGACAAGCTGCTGGAAACCCTAAAGCATTTGCGCGACCTTGGCAATACGCTGGTCGTGGTGGAGCACGATGAGGACACCATACGTGCTGCGGACTATGTGATTGATGTCGGCCCCGGTGCGGGCGTCCACGGCGGCGAAATTGTGGCAAAGGGAGCGGTCAATGACCTGATTGCCGAGCCGCGCTCCTATACGGGGCAGTATCTGTCAGGAAAACGAAAGATCCCGGTTCCGACCGAGCGCCGCCCGGGAAACGGCAAACTGCTCAAGGTCTTTGGATGCCGCGAGAATAATTTGCAGGGCATCGATGTTACCATTCCGCTTGGCACGTTCACCTGTGTTACCGGCGTGTCCGGGTCGGGAAAATCCAGCCTGGTCAATGAAATTATCAACAAAAGGCTTCTGGGCGTTTTGAATCATGCCCGCGTCCGTCCGGGCAAATACGACCGTTTCGAGGGCGAAAAAAATCTGGACAAGGTAATCGATATTGACCAAAGCCCAATCGGCCGCACACCGCGCAGCAATCCCGCCACCTACACCGGCCTTTTTAATGATATCCGCGAGCTGTTTGCCTCCACGCAGGAAGCAAAGCTGCGTGGCTATTCCGCCGGAAGATTTTCCTTTAACGTCAAAGGTGGCCGCTGTGAAAGCTGCTGCGGCGACGGTTTGGTCAAAATTGAAATGCACTTTCTGCCGGATATGTATGTGCCGTGTGAGGTGTGTCATGGCGCACGTTACAACAGAGAAACGCTGGAGGTCACCTATAAGGGCAAAAATATTGCCGAGGTTTTGGACATGACAGCGGCCGAAGCGTTGGATTTTTTCAGCAATCTTCCAAAGCTACACCGTAAAGTGGAAACGCTGTGCGAGGTGGGCTTGGGCTATATCAAGCTGGGGCAGT
>CAMDZY010000154.1 GCA_945910975.1 uncultured Clostridia bacterium
ATTTTTTGTGACGCGCATGTCGCCGCAAAAAATGATTGAATTTGATTCGCCGCTAATGCGGCGAACTCTGAGAGGCTTTTTTACCAGTCTGACTACCCGCCATCAGGTGGTTTTTTCGTGTTACTCCAGCTCGAATGCGCCGGTATACAACTGATAATAGGTTCCCTTTTGTGCAATCAAATCCTCGTGGCAGCCGCGCTCGATGATTCGGCCGTGATCAAGCACCATAATGGCGTCGGAATTGCGCACGGTAGACAGGCGGTGGGCAATGACAAACACCGTGCGGCCCTTCATCAGGGCATCCATGCCCTTTTGCACAAGGGCTTCGGTGCGGGTATCGATGGAGGACGTTGCTTCGTCCAAAATCATCACCGGCGGATCTGCCACGGCAGCCCGCGCGATGGACAACAGCTGCCGCTGGCCTTGGCTCAGGTTTGCGCCGTTTGCTGTCAGCATGGTCTGATAGCCCTGTGGCAGGCGGGTGATAAAGTCGTGCGCATTGGCCAGCTTCGCCGCATGGATGCACGCTTCATCCGTGGCGTCTAACTTGCCGTAGCGAATGTTGTCCATCACCGTGCCGGTGAACAGGTTGACATCCTGCAACACAATGCCCAGCGATTTGCGCAGATCGGCTTTGCGAATGCGGTTGATGTTGATGCCGTCGTAGCGGATTTTGCCGTCCGCGATGTCATAAAAGCGGTTGATCAAATTGGTTATCGTTGTTTTGCCCGCGCCGGTCGCACCGACAAAGGCAATTTTTTCACCGGGTCTGGCGTACAATGACACATTGTGCAGCACGGTTTTGCCCTCTTCATAGGCAAAATCAACATCAAAGAAGCGCACATCTCCGGTCAGACGAACCATTGTCGGCTCGCCGGGTCTGGCATCCGGGCATTTCCACGCCCACATATTGGTGTGTTCCTTGCATTCTACCAGCTGCCCGTTTTCCTCGCGGCAATGCACCAGCTGCACCTGTCCGTTGTCGACCTCCGGTTCCTGGTCGATCAGCTCAAACACACGCTTTGCGCCGGCCATCGCCATGGCCACCGCGTTGATCTGCTGGGAAACCTGGTTGACATTGCCGGCAAACTGCTTTGTCATGCCCAGATACGAGGCCACGATCGGCACGGTCATTGCGCCGAAGAACGAGCCACCGGCAATGAGATTCTGCAAGGAGCAATTCAAAATCGCCCCGTTGGAGCAAATCAGCGCGCCGCCGACAAACGCCGTGCAGACATACAGCAGGTTGCCGATATTGTTCATGATCGGGCCAAAGATATTGCCAAAGCGGTTGGCCTTGTTGGCATCGTTGTAGAGCTGCTCGTTGAGCGCATCAAAGTCACGCTCCGCTGCCCGTTCATGGCAGAACACCTTCACGACCTTTTGGCCGTTCATCATTTCCTCAATATAGCCCTCTGCCTTGCCAAGCGAACGCTGCTGGCGGACGAAGTACTTTGCGGAATTGCCGCCCACCTTTTTGGTGACAACGAACATCAGCACAATGCCAATCAGCACCACCAGCATCAGCACCACGCTGTAGTACAGCATCACCAGCAGCAGACACAAAATCGTCAGCCCGGAAGACAGCAGATGCGGCAGCGCCTGCGAGATCAGCTGGCGCAGGGTGTCGGCGTCGTTGGTATAATGGCTCATAATGTCGCCGTGGCTGGTCTGGTCAAAATAGCGGATGGGCAAATCTTGCATTCCGCCAAACATCCGCACGCGCATCTTGTGCAAAAAGCCCTGCGTGATGTCCGCCATCAGCTGCGTATGCACCGTAGTGGCCGTCAACCCCACCAGATACACGCAGACCATAATGACAATTGCCTTGACAACCTTTCCGCCGATGGCCGACCAACCGGATGCAAGTCCTTCCTCTATATAAGATGTCAACGTTTCCAAATATACTGCCGGCATTACGCCAACAATGGCGCTGATGATAATGCAGACGATCACAATGGTGAGCTTCACGGGATAATCGTGGAACAGCTGCTTCAGCAAGCGTCCCATTACTTTGGATTTCTTCTTCAGTTGTGTCGATTTATGCATTCTCGTCGCCTCCTCTGGTTTGAGATTCATAAACCTCGCGGTAAATTTCACTGTTTTTCAGCAGTTGGTCATGGGTTCCCTGCGCGACGATCGTGCCGTTGTCCATCACCAAAATCAAATCCGCATCCTGCACCGAGGAAATCCGCTGGGCGATGATCAGCTTTGTTGTGTTCGGAATTTCCGTACGGAACGCCGCGCGGATCTTTGCATCCGTCTTGGTATCGACTGCCGAGGTGGAGTCGTCCAGAATCAAAATTTTCGGCTTTTTCAGCAAGGCCCGCGCAATGCAAAGCCGCTGCTTCTGCCCGCCGGACACGTTCGTGCCGCCCTGCTCAATGTAGGTGTCGTATTTCTCCGGGAACTGCTGAATAAATTCGTCCGACTGCGCCAACCGGCAGATGCGCTCTATTTCCGCATCCGTGGCATTGGGATCGCCCCAGCGCAGATTGTCGCGAATCGTGCCGGAGAACAGCACATTCTTTTGCAGCACCACCGCAACCGCGTTGCGCAGCGTGTCCAAATCGTAATCCCGGACGTCCTTGCCGCCGACCTTCACCACACCTTGCGATACGTCATACAGCCGGCAGACCAGATGCACCAAGGAGGTCTTGGACGAACCGGTACCGCCGATAATGCCAACCGTCATGCCGGAGCGGATGTGCAGGTTGATGTCGGACAATGCCATTTTCTCCGCTTTCGCAGAATACCGAAAGCTGACGTCCTCAAAATCAATGCTGCCGTCTGCAACCTCTTTCACGGGCTGCTGCGCGCCGGTCAGGTCAACCTGCTCCGTCAACACCTCGTCAATTCGCTTCATGGAGGCCAACGACATCGTGATCATCACGAAAATCATGGACAGCATCATCAGGCTCATCAAAATCTGCATGGAGTACGTGATCATACTGGTCAAAGACCCCACGCCCAAAACCGTCGCGTTGCTGCCGACAATGATACGCGCAGCAAAGAAGGAAATGAGGATCATAGATGCGTAAACGCACAGCTGCATCAGTGGGTTGTTGAGCGCCAGAATTTTTTCCGCCTTTCTGAAATCGGCGCGCACGCTGTCCGATGCGGCGGAAAAGCGCTGTTTTTCATAATCCTCGCGCACAAAGC
The DNA here is from genome assembly GCA_945910975.1 of uncultured Clostridia bacterium. Lineage (GTDB taxonomy): Bacteria > Bacillota > Clostridia > Oscillospirales > Oscillospiraceae > JAKSPM01. Next base: position 3,163 of record CAMDZY010000154.1, read on the forward strand.
TCTTGACCACGCGCATCCCATGCACATTTTCCTGCACGGAATTGTTCAAGTCATCATACTTTTTAAACACACCGCGGAACAGCGGCATCGCCTTGTAAATCATAATGCCCAAGCCGAACAGCAAAACCGGAATGATGCCCGCAAACACCCACGCCAGACTTTTGCCGACATAGATGGACATACACACCGCAAAAATCAGCATCAGCGGCGCGCGGACGGCGGTTCGGATGATCATCATATAGGCGTTTTGCACATTGCTCACGTCGGTTGTGAGCCGTGTGACCAACGAGGAAGTGGAAAAGCGGTCGATATTCGAAAAGGAAAATTCCTGCACACGGTAGAACAAATCGTGCCGCAGATTTTTTGCAAATCCCGCCGAAGCCTTCGCCGCCGAAGCGCCGGAAAGTACGCCGAAGCTCAGCGACAGTACCGCCAGCAAAATCAGCAGTCCGCCGTATTTCCAAATCAGCGACATCTCACAGCCGTTTTGAATCCCGTTGATCAAATTTGCGGTCAGTAAGGGAATGATACACTCACAGCAGACCTCGCCCAACATAAAAATCGGGGTCAGAATGCTGGCGCGCTTATACTCCCGTACACTGCCCAGCAGTCGTTTTATCATGGCGTTTTTCCTCCTTTTGCGTTGTCATGTTTTCTGCCGCGCGCGACAAAAGCTCCCAGAACAGCCGCCGCTCCTCGGCGCTGAAGCCTTGCACCATCTGCTCATTGACAGCGACCCATGCGTCCCGCTGGATCTGATCCTTTTCCATTGCCTTTTGTGTCATTTCTACGCATTTGCAACGGTGATCATGCGGCGCAACGGTAAAAGTAATCAAGCCCTTGCTTTCCAGCCGCTGTAGTATGCCGG
>CAMDZY010000155.1 GCA_945910975.1 uncultured Clostridia bacterium
ATGTTTCGCTCTCATCTGTTGTTTCTTCATCGGTAGAAGGCATTTCGTTCTCATCTGTTTTTCCTTCATCCTTATTGCTTTCGCTTTGTGGTGGATTTGTTCCATCCTTTGTGTCTGGCGTTATTTTCCCGCCGCAAGCTGCAAGCGAAAGTAGCAGCGTAAGGGCGAGAAGTAGGGATGCGAGTCTTTTCATCTTGTGTTCCTCCTATAAATAAAAAAGTGTGTACAACCGAAGCCGCACACACCGAAAAACGCAACTTCGATTGTCGCCAAACAAAGCTTGAATAGAAAGAAAACCTTATGCTACCCAAGTGAAATTGCGTTTTTACCATAATCCATCTTGGGTAACAACAAAAAGGTATACTACTCCCTTAGCTAAGGTTAATCTTCATTTCATTATTCCGCTTTGTTTGGCATAGATATTATACCACTTTTTCATTAAAAAAGAAATAGGTTTGTTAAAAAAAGTGAAGAAATTATCAAGATTTTTGTGGTACAAAATACGTTTCTTTCTCATTTTATAGGATTATATCATTCTGCCGCTTTACTGTGCGCCATTCGATTAGGGTAGTAAAACGCTGCTCTTGTTATTTCTTCTGTCGTTTTTTAAACACTGCTGCTGCCACGGTTGTGGCGGGGATACAGGCACAGCGCGATGGCGCTCATGTCGTCCGTCCCGGCCATTTGCGCACCGGCAATGACGTAAGCGGCCAGCTCCTTGAGATTGGTGCCGTCAAAGCCGCTGATGCGGGAGGTGGTTTCCTCGGCCGATACGCCGTCGGTCGTCAAAATCAGCATCTGCCCCTTTTGCAAAGGTAACACAATGCGTTCCGGCTCGTTGCCCACGCCAACACCAACACCCGGGGGCGGCGCTGCCGTACCGATTTTTTTCACGGTATGGCCTTGCTTTAAATAGGTCGTTGCGCCGCCCCATTTGTACAAAAACGCGCTTCCGCTACCCAAATCGACTTGCAGTACGTCTACCGCAGAAAACACACCGTTCCCGCGCAAAATATACAGGCCGTTGAGCATTTGCAGTGCATCAGACGGCTCGCAGCCGGAGCGCAGCAGATCCGCAAGCAGATTGATCGCCACCTTGCTCTCGTGCTCTGCTTCTTCTCCGGTTCCCATGCCGTCGCTGAGCAGGACATAGCAAACATTCGGCTCGGTCATAAAGCACGCCCACTGGTCGCCGCACACCGTTGCGCCAAGTCGGCCTGCCGTTGCGCTGCCGATCTCCATGCGATAGCGCGGCACGGTCGGAAAATGCCACTCCGCTTCCTCCGCCGTGTCGCGCAGGAAGCGGGAAAGGCAACCCAGCTGTGTGGACAGCAGCCTACGCTGCTCCGCCGTGCGCAGGCGGTACTGCCGCCGATAGAACAGGCCGTCCAATTCCTGATTGACTGCTGCGGTGAAGCCTTCCAGATGGCGGCAGCGGGCGGCAAACTTCTCCGGGAAATCACCTGCGGTCGCCTTGCCCCGCGCCAGCACAGCGGGTGCGGCATGGCTGAGGGCATAATAGGTTTCGTCGGCGGCATCCTCCCAGCAGACCGGGAAGTTGGCACAGCAACGGCAGATTTTCTCCGCCGCGTGGTCATAAATCATCTCCGGCGTAATTCCGGTCTGCGGCTCCTCCGCGTTCTGTGCGGTCTTTTGCATATCATCCAGGACTTGCGAGATACGATAGAGCTTTTGCTGCATGATCGCCACGCCGTCCGGCTCCACGGTCTTTTTCTTCGATTGCAGTTGTTGCGGCAGGGACAGTCCTAAGGCTGTACCCAAACTGAGGGAAAGTAAATTAGAGTCCGGAAGCACGATCAAAAACAGCAGCGACGCGACGCCGCCCACGCCAATTGCAATGGGGCGCAAAATGGGCAATCGCTGATGAAAAAAGCGAACACAGACAACCGCCAAACACAGCAGCGCGGACAACGGCACCGGACACCGGCCGGACAAGTCCACCGCCACACCGCAGACTGCCGCAAAGGTCAGTCCGTTTTTCAGCAGCGCAGTGAATAATCCCAGCGCAACCGCCGCAATGATGCCCACATTGCACACGCTGCCCAACTGTATGGAGGCCATGCCGGACAACGCACACGCAATCAAAAACATGACTGCGCCCTCCCGCCTTTGCAGCGCCGCGCGATAGGTAACGGTCGCGCCGAAGCCAAGCAGGCTACGGCACAGCAGCAGGCTTACCCTGAGAAACGTTACCTTTTCATCAAATAAAAAAATCATTCCGATCAGGGCTGTCATGGCTGCGCAAACCGTGCCCATGAACCAAGGCTGATCCTGCAACGTAGTGTTGTGAAAAATGCCCAAGGCCGCCAGCATCAACAGCGTGACGCAAATCGGCTCCAACGCAATGTCGATGCCCCAAAACTGTAAGTAACCCAGACATGCGCCCAACGCCGCACCCAAACCGCTGACGCCAAGTGGGATCGCCGCCACCAGACAAACGGAAAACGGCATAAATGCTCCGGCGATGCGGCCTCCCGCCACGGTAAAGGCCGTGAGAAAACCGGCAAAAAATTGCCCGGCAAAGCGCAGGGCAGGATGGTTTTTCCATAAATCGATGAGTTTGCCTGTCTGCATGGATGGTACAGACACTTGACGTAACATTCCTTTCATTCCTATCTCCTCCGGTATGCTTGCTTTTGTATGCATTTATTCTAGCATACACGGAAGCTCCAATTTTGTCGGGAAATGGCAAGGGAAATAAAGGTTGCAAAATGTTCGTCACTGTAGTACAATGCTTTCATCTGATGAAATGGAGCTTTTTCAATGGCTAAAGAGTTTGAAATAAAATATCATCTGGATTCTGCCGCACAATTGCAGCGTGTTTTATCCGATTCCGCAATTGCCGCGTTTCTACAGACGCCTTGGGCGCAGATTCCCATGAAAACCACGTATTTTGATACGCCGGAGCGTGCCTTATCGCAGCGCCACTGGACGCTGCGGCACCGTTTGGAGGGTACACGGCACGTGCTTTGTCTGAAAACGCCCACATTGGACGAGCTTGCACGCAATGAATTTGAAGTCGAGGCTACTTGTCCGGATCGGGCGGCGCTTGCACAGCTTTGCCGGATCGGTGCGCCGGAAGAACTGTTGGAGCTTGCTGCACCTGAGCGACTTTTGGCAGTGTGCGGCGCAAAATTTCAGCGGCAGGTCGCAACCGTGCGTTTCCCCGATGGCAGCAGTGCTGCCATTTCCGGCGATGTGGGCATTTTGCACGGCACGGAGCAAACGATGGACTTTTGCGAAATGGAATTGGAGTTAAACAGCGGGTCGCAGGACGCCATGCTGGAATTTGCCGACAAGTTGGCTGCGGTCTATGGCTTGAAAACGGAACCAAAGAGCAAATTTGCGCGTGCGCGCGTGCTGCGCTGATAGGCGGGAGTGTGCTACAAATGGGTATTATTGAATTACTTCTCCTCGCCGTGGGACTGTCCATGGACGCCTTTGCCGTATCCATCTGCAAGGGGCTGGCATTGCGGCGGGTTCGCTTTCGGCAGGCTGCCATCTGCGGGGTCTGGTTCGGCGGTTTTCAGGCATTGATGCCGCTGGTCGGTTATATTTTGGGCGCACAGTTTGCCGATTCTATCCATACCATCGCGCCCTGGATCGCCTTTGCGCTGCTCTGCCTGATCGGCACCAACATGATCCGCGAGGCCTTTGCAGGTGCCGAGGAAGTCAATGCCGATTTAGGCGTCAAGTCTATGCTGCTGTTGGCGATCGCTACCAGTATCGATGCATTGAGCGTTGGCATTACCTTTGCCTGTGTGCCGATCACGATTTTATCGGCAAGCGCACTGGTCAACACCTTACTGGGTGTCGCCGTCATTGGCGTTGTTACCTTTGCGTTCTCGTGCGTCGGCGTAAAAATCGGCAATGTGTTCGGCGCACGCTACCGTGCCAAGGCAGAAATCGCCGGCGGTGTGATTTTGATCCTCATCGGGCTGAAGATTCTGCTCGAAGGGCTTTTATAAGACAAAAATCCCTT
>CAMDZY010000156.1 GCA_945910975.1 uncultured Clostridia bacterium
CACAATGGCGTAGGCGTTGCCGGCCGGCTCGTCCGTATGCGCATTGGCGATGATCCAGCCGCCTGTCGCGGCAGCCGTGCAGATTCCCGCGCCAAGCACAATGGCAAGCGCGATCTGCAATCGTTTTGCCAATCGCGGGTGCGTGCGTTTGAGCTTCTTCAGCCCGTATATCATCAGCGCCAGCAGCGCCGCGCACCAGCATATCACGCCCAAAAAGCTATATCCATACACAAACCAATAGAAAAAAGCTCCCAGCACCGCAAGCATCAGCGCTGCTGCCAGGCAAAATCTCATAAAATATACCCTCGCAACACTTTCAGTGTATGCAAGACGCCATCCTTGTGGCTGCGTTCATAGCCGTGGGAAGCATAAACGCCTGCACCGATCAGGCCGTGACGCAGATCATGTCCGGCGGACAGGGTTGCCTCAACGTCGGAGCCATATCCGGGATAGATATCCACCGCGAAGTCTGCATCTTCCTTTTTGGCAGCGGCAATCAGTTTTTTCACCACTTCATACGAATACGGCCCACCGGAATCCTTTGCGCAGATGGAAACCTGGCGCTCCGTACATTGCAGACCATCGCCCACGCAGCCCATGTCCACGGAAATCGCTTCGGTCACGCCCTGCGGCACCGATGCTGCGCCGCCGTGGCCGACCTCCTCATATACCGTGATATGTGCATATACCCGCCGTACAGGTGTCAATCCCTTATCCCGCAGATATTTTGCAAACCCCAGCAAAATGCCGACGGACAGCTTATCGTCCAAAAAACGGCTCTTGATATATCCAGTTTGCGTCACGCGTGTTCTCGGCTCAAAGCAGACGATATCGCCCACGCCGATCCCCAGCTTTTTGACGTCCTCCGCCGAAGAAACGGCTTGATCCAGCACGATCTCCACCGTATTAAAATTGCGCTCTGTACTGCCATATTCGCGGTTGACGTGAATCGATGCATTACACAACTGGCAGGTACCCTCATAGGTCCCGTCAAACTTTGTCACGACCCGAACATTTTCCGCTTCGGCATTGTTTGCGTTCAAGCCGCCCAAGGGCGTAATCCGCAGACGGCCGTTGCTTTTGATTTCCGCCACCATGCCGCCAAGCGTGTCCACGTGTGCCTCCAGCAGCAAGGCATCGGTATCGTCCTTGCCGCCCAAGTCGACCAGAATACCGCCCTTGTTGGTTCGTTTTGCTGCAAAGCCCAATTTTCCGAACTCCTGCAACACATATTCCTCCGCGTCATGTGTGTAGCCGGTCGGACTGTCGATTGCCAGCAGTTCCACGGTTTTCTGTACGGAAAAATCCACATATTCTTTCATTATCATTACTCCCTTGCATCCATCCAAGAGAAAATCGTCCATCTGCCGCCTTCTCTACGGATTCGGAAAATGTTAGGGGCAGGATGAAGCACCCTGCCCCTGCTTAATTATGACCCTGTGTTTTATCTCTCAATCTGAGATGGGTCGTTCTGCACAGGCGCAGTCGGCTGTGCCGCAGCGTTCTTTTTTGCTTTGACCGCTTTTACTGCATCAACAACAAATACAACCACAACGACCCCGCCCAACAGAAGGCTCTTACGAAGCTCAATTAAAAATTCCTTTTTTGCTTCCGGCTCTTTCAGCACCAACGGCAAAAATTCACGAAACGTATCAGAAAGCGTAAGCCCCTCATCCTTATATGTGAAAAACAAATCAAATCCAACTGCCAGATACTCTGACACGACCAGCATAATCAGAGCAATCACAGCAGAAATAATGACGCCTTTGACAGATTTTTTCTTGCCGCTTGCTTTTTGATAGCCCCAATATTCAAGGGAAACCATGACCAAACCGCTGATACCTGCAATATAGCCCATCTGATAAATCAGGCAATACAGGACAACGCCGATCAGCGAACATCCGATCGCCGCGAGAATGCCTGCGCCGACATTTTCCGTTTTCGACTTGACAATCTCAGGTCCAATATTTGTATTCTGCTCCATTTCTCTTTCTCCCTTATGAATTAGAAATTAATGACTTTTTCAAACTTCTCCGCGACCAAGCTGGCGCCGCCGATCAGACCGCCGTCAATTTCCTCCTGTGCCATCAGCTCGGCACAGTTTTTGTCGTTCATGCTGCCGCCGTACAAAATGCGGACGGTATCTGCCACATCGCCAAACATCTCGCGCACGGCGCTGCGAATGGCATGGATGGTGTTGTTGGCATCCTGTGCAGTTGCGGTCATGCCGGTACCGATTGCCCAAACAGGCTCATAGGCAATGACAACATTTGCCATCTGCTCGGCACTCACGCCGCACAGAGCGGCCTTGGTTTGCAGGCAGACAACCTCATTGGTAATGCCGGTCTGCTTTTCTTCCAGCTTTTCGCCAACGCAAATGATGGGCTTGAAGCCCTGTTCGAGAACCTTGAGAACCTTTTTGTTGACGGTTTCGTTGGTTTCTGCGAAATACTGGCGGCGTTCGCTGTGGCCAAGGATGATATACTCTACGCCCAGTTCTTTGTAAGATGCGCAGTTTGCTTCACCGGTAAATGCGCCTTTGTCCTCAAAGTGGACATTCTGTGCGCCCAGATGAATGCCGCTACCCTCCAATGCCTTGCTTGCTGCAAACAGGCTGACGGTCATGGGGCAAACCACGACATCGGCATCATGCGTATTTTCGACTTTTTTCAGTTCTTCAATCAGGGCAGCTGTTTCGGAGGGGGTCTTGTTCATCTTCCAGTTGCCCGCAATCATAGGTTTTCTCATTGGTAAACTCCTTTGCTTTGATTATTCTCCGGCAACGATTTTTTTGGTTGCGGAAGCGCCCACGCGGTTTGCACCGGCCTTGAGCATTGCCATGGCATCGGCGTAGGAACGCACACCGCCGGAAGCCTTCACGCCGACATCGTTGCCAACGGTTTCACGCATCAAACGAACATCCTCAACGGTTGCGCCGCCGGTGGAGAAGCCGGTAGAGGTCTTGACAAAGTGTGCGCCGGCGAGCTTTGCAATTGCGCAGGTCTTTACCTTTTCCTCATCGGTCAGCAGGCAGGTTTCGATGATGACCTTGACCAGTGCGCGGCCTTCTACTTCCTTGACAACCGCTTCAATGTCGCGCTTGACCAGTTTCCAATCGCCGGACTTCACAGCGCCAACGTTGACAACCATGTCAACCTCACGTGCGCCATTGTCCGCAGCGTTGCCTGCTTCAAATGCCTTGGCTTCCGGCGTGCTTGCGCCGAGGGGGAATGCAATCACGCAGCAGGGCGTGACATCGGTGCCGGCCAACTGCTCGGCAACAAACTTCATATAAGAGGGATTTACGCAAACACTGGCAGCATGGAACTGTTTTGCCTCATCGCAGATCTTACGGATGTCTTCCAGAGATGCTTCCTGCTTCAGGTAGGTATGGTCAATATACTGAGCCATATCCGCAGCGGTCAGGTTTGCACAGTCAACCGGTGCTGTAACCTTGGGGTCGTTGTGGAAAACTTCATTGATTACTTCATGAGTGATTGCATTGATGTCCATTGTACAAATTCCTTTCATTTTGCCGCAAAACGGCTTAATTTTTCCTGCGCCGACCGCAGTTCGGGATTCTGCAATTAGTTTAGCACATTTTTTGTTTGCTTGCAACTATTACAATAAATTTCTGCACTGTTTTTTGCACGGCAGACATAGAATATCGCAGAATCATGAAGGGAGGAAGGAATGATGAAGGAGCGACTGGAAAAACTATTGAGTGTAAAGTCCCTGATTACGCTGGCGCTGTGCAGCGTATTTTGCGCACTGTCCCTGCGCGGCATCATTAGCGGCGATCAGTTTTTAACCGTGTTTACTGTTGTGATCAGCTTCTATTTTGGCACACAATACGAGCAGAAAAGCAAATAGTTCGATTGTCATTTCCCGAAAAGCCGCCGCATACAATACTCTTACCCTGCCTGCTGCCATATTCACAGCTTTCGGCAAATTTTGCCTTGCTATTTTTCGGCATT
>CAMDZY010000157.1 GCA_945910975.1 uncultured Clostridia bacterium
ACCCATCACCGTCAGCCGCCAAAACACGCCTTTACCGGGCAGTATTCGTATCAAAAAGGTTGACCCGGAGGGAAAGCCGCTAAAGGGCGTTACATTCCTACTGGAATTTTCCCTGGATGGAAAAACCTATCATTCTGTCCGGGAACGTGAGGACAGCGACCCGATCGAGGTCGGGAGCTGCACCAGCAAAGGTCTGAAAAACGGCCGGCTGGCAACCGATGCCAACGGCATTGCCCACTTTACCGGTCTGGCCATCGACAGCCAGCTTGGAAAGGTCTACTACAGACTGACCGAGGTCGCAACCAAAGACGGCTACCAGCTGCTTACTACCCCCGCCTTTGAGGGAACGTTGTCCATCGATGCGGAAATCAATGTGGAACTGACCGTGGTCAACAGCCCCGGCTATGAACTCCCGAAAACCGGCAGTAACGGCTTCCCCCTTGTGCCGATTGGCGTATGCGCAATTGGCTTGACAGCGGCGGGAATTATGGCGCTCAAGCGGAGGGAAAAATCGAATGACTGAACGGGAATATCTCATGGAGAGCATCGCACCGTGGGATCCCTATTTTGACGACTCGGAAGTCACGCAGGAATATATCGATGGCGCATGGGGTGGGCTGGAAGAACTGGCACGCCGATGCAGCGAACTTCTCACGCACAAACGCAGGCGGGAAACAATGCCGGACAACCGGCGTTTTGACTACTTGACCGGCTTGTGGAAAACCTACTCCGCGCTGCAACGCAGCCGCCCCGACCGCGCGTGCCATTACCTGTATGAAACGATACACTTTAATTCCACCCAATCCGGGCAGGTGGAACACCGGATTCTGGTAAATATTATGGATGTGATTGGTGAGGCGTTCCAGAAACAACTGAATTTATGGACACAGCCGCCGGTAATGCAGCTTGCAAATGCGCAAGCGTATGAATCACACGTCATAATGAAAGAATTAAACGAGGCAAAAAGTGCACTCAGCTACTATCAAATGTTAGCCGAGCAAAAAGATGCCCTGCTTGCACTGCTATGGCAAATTATGCAAAAAGAACTGTAGCGGACAGCACCGGCGAAAATGGCCGGTGCTTTTTCTATGCGGGAAAGGACTGGTGAAGAATGAAAATGCGTCATGCGAGGGATAGCCCCCGCAAAAAAAGGTTCTGCCGATTCAAGCAGAACCTTTTTTGCTATGATTAAAAATCCACGTTAAGATCGCGTCATAGCCCAAGGAACCATCTGCGATGCCTAACCCCAATGCGATTAACTCCGCTTGGGTATAAGTCAGGGAGATACTATTAAGCCGCAGTGTCAGCAGCATAACAAGTATTCTAATCCGCTTATTTCCATCTACAAACGCGTGATTGTTGGTAATGGCAAAGGCCAGCCTTGCGGCCTTTTCTTCCACGCTGGGATAGCATTCTTCATCACCAAAGCCACTTTGTGCACTGTAGATTGCGGATTCCAGCAATCCTCGGTCACGAATGCCACCGCTGCCACCGGTTTTTAAAATGAGTTCTTCATGAATCGCAGCAACTTCGTCTACAGTTAAAAGCATCATTTTGCAAGTTCCTCAAAGGCTTCCAGATTTTCTTCGATGATTCGGTCTGCTTCCTGCTTGATGCGTTGCGCTCTCATAGCTTGCAGCGACCGGACTTGTTCGTATTCTGAAAAGTCAACGACAATGTAGCGCGGCTTGTTGTTTTTGAGGATCACCGCAAGGCCATCTTCATCAACCATGCGAACAACCCGCGAAAAATTCTGGTTGGCTTCTGTCATGGGAACTAAATTTTTGGTATCTACCATCATATTGATCACCTCACTAACAGTATAGCGAATTTCTAGGATAATATCAACCTATTTTTAAAAGGAGAACGAATACAATGAAAACTTTTCGCAAATTTCTTACACTCTGCCTTGCTCTGGTGCTGTGCCTGAGCATGATTCCGGCGGCGTTTGCCGCCAACGCTGCCACGGCCACGATTGATACCGGCCGCAAGGCGAGTTTGAACCTCTGGAAATACGACTTCACCACGGCCAATGCCGACGGTGTGCTGGAAAAGAACAGCTATGTGTCAAACGGCATCCGAAATGATACCATGGAAAGCGCCCTGGCCGATTACGCCATTCAAGGCGTTGTGTTTTCCTATCTTAAAGTAGCGGACATCACGACTTATTCCGCACTGGAAAACGGACAGCACAAGAGATGGTACTGTACGGCATGGCGGATGATGCCAAGACCGCGCAGTTGATACACTGAAGGATGGCTGCCATTTCTACACCTACGGTTTGGAACTGCTAAAGCAATTCAGCGACAGCAAGGGTCAATTTTGCCAAGGGTTTGGAGGACGACGCTTATACACTGACCGGGGTGCAGATAGCAGCTATACCCTGCTGAAAAGCGCCATTCAGGTCGTAATCACCGCCAAGGAAAGCGAAACCTGCGGCAAAGCACTGTTGACCTCTTCCGCTACGGTCAACGGGAAAGATGTTGCCACGAATGAGGATAACAGTCCCGTCCATGCACTGGTTCCGCTAACCGTGGCCAACACCAAGGGCTTTGGCCTGCCAACCACCGGCGAAAACGGTCTGTGGGTATACGGTGTATTCGGCGTGCTGCTCATGGCAGCTGCCATTGTGGCGCTGGTTCTGGCGTTCCGAAAGAAAGCGCAAAAATAAAAAATTTCTTGCTAATTTAGCGTAATTATGCTAAACTATAGCAGGAGGTGGATAATATGAATATGATTCGGCCGGTATCGGATTTGCGCAACAACTTTGCGGACATTTCCAAGACAGTCCATGAAACAAAACAGCCTGTTTTCCTGACAAAAAACGGCTACGGCGATATGGTCGTGATGAGTATGGAAGCATTTGAGCAAATGCAGTTTGACAGCGAGGTTTATTTTAAACTGCTGGAAGCCGAGCGCGAAGCGGAAGTCACCGAGGAACGCTACTCATCAAAAGATGTGCTGAAAGCCATGCGCGCAGCAATTGGAGGAGCGGACAGTGTATAAACTGAATTTCCTGCCGGTTGCTAAGCGTGACATGGTGGAGATTGTTCAATATATCGCGCAAAAGCTCAGCAACCCGCAAGCCGCCGAGCAGCTGGCAGCAGCCATGATTGATACTGCGGAGGGTTTATGTACATTTCCGTATGCAAACCCCGCCTATCTTCCGGTCAAGCATTTGACACACAGCTATCGAAAAGTGGCGGTTCAAAACTATCTCATGTTCTACTGGATAGACGAAGCAGAGAAAATTGTGACTGTGGCAAGAGTTGTCTATGCCAGAAGAAACTACGGCGAAATGCTGAAATGAATACATAAAAGAACGTCTTTCCGCTTGGAGAGGCGTTCTTGCTTAATACGTCGTTACGTGTTTATTTGTTGCAAGTAAAATTTGTTTCATCCGAGAGATGACCCAAGAAGTACTATAAAATATATGTGAGTTGACGCTATGAGGAAAACGCTACTTATTGTAATTGCAGCCCTAGTCTTTCTTGCGGCGCTGGCCTTTACTCTCTATCCGCTGATCAGCGATTTTGTCAACAACAAATATCAGTCTAAGATTCAGACGGCCTACGCCGACGAGGTGGCGGCAATGGATGATGCGGAAATTGCTGCGGCGTGGGAAGCTGCGCGGAACTATAACGATTCTCTTTTGCCGGTTCGCTACACGCAGGACGCACTCAGCAATGCAAAGGTGGAATATGAAAAGCAGTTAAATGTGGACGGAGCCGGCATCATGGGGTATGTGGAGATTCCTAAAATTGACGTCTATCTGCCGATTTATCACGGCACCGGCGCGGCGGCTTTGGAGGACGGTGTGGGGCATTTGGTTGGTTCCTCGCTTCCCATCGGCGGCGCCGGATGTCATGCGGTGTTGACCGGGCATTCTGGTGTTGCCGGAAAGCGGCTGTTTTCTGACTTGGAACAGCTACAGGCCGGGGATGTGTTCTATCTGCACGTACTGGGAAACGTGCT
>CAMDZY010000158.1 GCA_945910975.1 uncultured Clostridia bacterium
GCTGCTCGTAGTACATTTCTGTTTTTTCGATTACCCCAACTATTGACAAAGAGCCCATAAACAGCGCCAACTACTCCCGATTACTATCAGGAAAAAGATACCATAAAAGAACCGCTCTGTCAACAAAAATCACCTGACAGATTGCTACGGGTTTTTTGAGCGATCAAACAGGGGTCAAAAAAATAAGGGAAACAACTCACTTGGAGTGTTTCCCTTGTATTGATTTGGAGCGGGTGACGAGGCTCGAACTCGCTACCTCCACCTTGGCAAGGTGGCGCTCTACCGGATGAGCTACACCCGCATCAACGAACATTATTATAACAAAAAAATCGCAAATGTCAAGCATTTTTTTGAAAATCTCGAAAAACTTTGTTCCATCTTTTAAACGTCGCGTAACAAGTCGGACACGGAAAGCCGTGTTGTGCTTTCCATGTCCCTACTACTTCCCTACCTTAGGGAACCTTGCTGGCGGGGAGAACCCCGCAATCCACAAATGAAAAATTGCCTATCGCAAATTTTTTGTCGAGAATCTTTTTAGCAAGCTGCCTGCTTTCCATCCATTCATCGTACACGGTAACGAAAAATTGTTTGTCCGCCTGATGGACAAGGTAAAACTCCTTATCCATATTTTTGATGTTGTTCAGGAACTCCGGTATTCCAAAGGGTGCGTCCGTCAAAAAGCCGAGGAGATTGTCTGTGATCTTTTCCCCTCTGGTGAGGATTTGTTTTCCCATCAGACGATGAATCTCCGCATTCGGGTACTTTTGCATGACGACCATATCTTTTTTGCCCGCCTTTTTTGACCATCTCCTGCCATGCAATTTTCGGTCATATGGATAATCGTCAAGCCGGATCGCTTCCCGCATCACAGGCAGGTCAAGACTCTGCCCATCGTCAAGCAAATAGTCAATGCTGATGTTCAGAAGTTTGGAAAGCTGCTTGATATTCTCAATATCGGGCATTCCCCGATCGGCTTCCCATTTTGAAATTGCCTGCCTTGATACCAACAGCCGCTCCGCCAGCTGCTCCTGCGTGAGGCCTGCGGTTGTTCTTGCCGATTTTAGTTTTTCTCCAAATGTCATTTCCATATTGAAATCCCCCAAAAGTCAAGTCAGCCTGCCGCTGCTGACCAAATGATACGTCCAACAAGCGTTTATTGCAAGCAACGCTCCGTTGCACCGGCGTTTTCGGCGCACAAATACCGGGAAATTTTACTTTCCTTGCGGCAACGTCTTGGCGCAGGCAAAAAATCGCCGGGAAATATCGACAAGACTTGGATTTCATGGTATAATACTACTCAAAGGGAGCGGAACTGCTTAAAGGGAGCGGAGCGCATCCACGAGGGCGGTCTTGTTGCTGGTTTTTTCGTCCTTGCGCTTGATAACGCGAGCGGGGAGGCCGGCCACGACGGTGTCAGGCTCCACATCGGACACGACCACTGCACCGGCGGCGACGACCGCGCCACGACCAATGCGCACGCCCTCAATCACTACGGCGTTTGCGCCGATCAGAACATCGTCCTCCACAACGACCGGCGTTGCGCTGGCAGGTTCGATGACACCGGCCAGAACTGCGCCTGCGCCAACGTGACAATGCTTGCCGACTGTGGCGCGTCCGCCCAAGACTGCGCCCATGTCGATCATGGTGCCCTCGCCGATTTCGGCACCGATATTGATAATCGCACCCATCATAATCACGGCATTATCGCCGATGGAAACGTTTTCACGGATGATCGCGCCCGGCTCGATTCTGGCATTGATTGGCTTCATGTCCAACAGCGGAATGGCCGAGTTGCGGCAGTCGTTTTCCACCACAATGTCCTCAATTTCTCCGGCAAACTGTTCCAGCACCGGTTGAAGGTCGCGCCAATCGCCAAACAAAATGCGGGTGCTGCCAACGGAAAAATCCTTGACATTTACAAACGGAATGGGCGATTTTTCCTTTAAAAAAACACGAACCGGCGTCTTTTTTTCGGACGTGCGGATATATTCGATAATTTCCTGTGCATTCATCATAGTAAGTACCTCTTTTTTTGATTTTTGGTGCTTTTATTGTAACATAGCTACTTTTATTTTTCCACCATTTTTGGAGGTGATTTTTATGCAGATTTTGGAGGATCGGCGCGCGCTGCACCAAATTCCCGAACTGGATGACCGGCTGCCGCAGACGGTGGCTTATTTGACGCGGTCGCTTGCACCGTTGCGGTGCAGTGTGTTTTCGCCGATTCCCGGCGCGGTTTGCGCGTTTTTCGACTTTCAAAAGCCGGACACGATTGCCTTTCGCAGCGATGCAGATGCGCTGCCGATTGCTGAGCAAACCGGTCTGCCCTTTGCATCTGGCATTCCGGGGCAGATGCACGCCTGCGGGCATGACGGACATATGGCGATGCTGCTGGAGCTGGCGCGCCGTCTGGATGGAACGGCCGATTTGCCCAACAATGTATTGCTGATTTTTCAGCCGTCGGAGGAAACCACCGGCGGCGCACGATGCATCTGCCAAAGCGGTATTTTTGCGCAATATCACGTCCGCGCCATCTTCGGGATGCACCTTTGGCCGGGGCTGCCTGTCGGAACAATTGCCAGCCGAAAGGGCGAAATGATGAGCCGCTCGTGCGAAGTGACAATTGAAGTGACGGGTCGTTCCAGTCACGTTGCAAAGGCCGCCGAGGGTATTGACGCATTAGCAGCGGGTGTGGCGTGCTACCGCCAGTGCATGGAGATGGAAGCCGCGATGCCACCGGATATTTACCGGCTACTGAAATTTGGCAAGCTGCAAAGCGGAACCGTCCGCAACGCCATCAGCGGTTATACGCGCATGGAGGGAACACTCCGCGCTTTTCAGGATGATATTTTTGAGGGAATGCAGCAAAAAATCCGCGAAATTTGCAGCGCGGTTGCAAACGACACCGGCTGCGAGATTTCCGTCACGATGAACGACGGTTATCCGGCTGTGATGAACCCGCCGGAGCTGTATGACCGTGTTGCAAAGCTGCTTCCCTTCACGCCGCTGCGGGAGCCGGTGATGATTACGGAGGATTTTTCATGGTATCAGCGGACGTTGCCCGGAATGTTCTTCTTTTTGGGCATCGGCGATGCGCCGGCGCTGCATTCGGCAGATTTTCAATTTGATGAAACCGTTTTATGTCGGGGCGCGGATTTCTGGCAGGCTCTTGCCACCGCCTACCCCGGTCGATCGGAGGAATTGCCATGCTCGAATACATGAACCGTGGGCTGCTTTCGCTGGTGCCCAGCGGAATCCGACAATTTACGGCGTTGGCCAAGCAGACGCCGGACTGCACCATGCTGACCATCGGCGAGCCGGATTTTAACACGCCGGAGGCAATCAAGCAGGCGGCAAAGTGCGCCTTGGATGAAAATCAAACGCATTACCCGCCCAATGTCGGTGCGCTTTCGCTCCGGCAGGCTGTGGCGGAATTTGAACGAAACGCCAATCAATATGACTACACGCCCGATGAAATTATCATGACCGCCGGGGCAACCGAGGCAATTTTCATCGCGATGCAGGGCGTTTTGAACCCCGGCGATGAGGTGATCATTCCGACACCCGCATTTAGCTTGTATGAATCGATCGCCCGGCTGGCCGGCTGCGTGCCGGTGCTGCTCAATACTGAGCCGACCGGCTTTCAGATCGACCCGGATGCACTGCGCAAGGCCATCACGAAAAAAACGCGGTTGCTGATCCTCAATTCGCCGAACAACCCGACCGGCTGTGTTTACACAAGCGAAACGCTGCAAGGCATCCACGACGTGGTGGCGGGTCGGCCAATTTTTGTGCTTTGCGATGATGTATATCAACAGCTTTGCTACACGAACGCAATGCCGTTTGCGCATTTTCGCGACTTGCGCAAGCAGCTGCTGGTGGTGCAGAGCTTCTCCAAGCCCTACGCCATGACTGGCTGGCGGCTGGGCTATCTGATGGGCGATCTGCCGGTGATGCAAAAGCTGGCG
>CAMDZY010000159.1 GCA_945910975.1 uncultured Clostridia bacterium
GTTGGTCGAGCAAAATCTGTGCGAAACCCGCAGCAAAGCACAGGCTTCCATCATGGCCGGCGAGGTGTTTGTCAATCAGCAAAAGGTGGACAAGCCCGGCACTGTGGTCGATGTCAATGCAACCATTGAAGTGCGCGGCAATCCTTGTCCCTATGTTTCCCGCGGCGGGTTAAAGCTGGAAAAGGCCTTGCGCGACTTTGGCGTGGATCCGACCGGCTTTGTCTGCTCGGACTCCGGCGCATCCACGGGCGGCTTTACCGATTGCTTGCTCCAGCAAGGCGCAAAAAAGGTGTTTGCAATCGATGTGGGCTATGGCCAGTTGGCATGGAAAATCCGCAATGACCCGCGCGTCGTGTGCATGGAACGAACCAATATTCGCTATGTCACACCGGAAGATATTGGCGAAGCGCTGGATTTGTCCGTAGTCGACGTGTCCTTTATCTCGCTGAAAATTGTCCTGCCGGCAATCAAGGCGCTGCTAAAACCGACCGGCCAGGTACTGTGCCTGATCAAGCCGCAGTTTGAAGCCGGGAAAGAGTTGGTCGGGAAAAAGGGTGTTGTCCGGGATCCGGCAGTGCATATTCAGGTTTTGGAAAATTTCCTCGCCCTTGCAAATGACCTTGCATTTACAATTTGCAATTTAACCTATTCCCCGGTGAAGGGGCCGGAGGGGAATATCGAATTTCTGGCGCATTTATCCCTGACGCCGGGGCAGCATCATTACCCGGAACCGTCCCAACTTGTAGCGGACGCCCATGCAGCGCTGAAAGGATGAACGGATGAAAAAAGTTGTCATGACGCCCAACCCATACCGGGATAAGAATTTCAAATTTGCCAATCAGGCGGAAAAAATTCTGCAAAGTGTCGGCATTTCCGCAAAAATCTGCCTGGCCTTTGACGTGGATAAGAATTTTGACTTGCCGGATGATGTTGTATTCCATGATTTGGAAAAGGAATTGCGGGACGCTGACCTGTTGATTTGCTTCGGCGGTGACGGAACGATTCTTCACGCGTCAAAGGCTGCGACCCATGCCGGGATTCCGGTACTGGGTGTGAACATTGGCACCATGGGCTTTATGGCAGAGCTGGAAAGCTCCGAATTGGAACTTCTGCGCGGCCTGCGTTCGGATAATTATACAATTGAGCGGCGAATGATGCTACACGTCAGCGTAACGCACGAGGGTTCTGTAATTTATGATGACATTGCGCTCAATGATGCAGCCATCACCAAGGGAACGGTTGCCCGTGTTATTCAAATGTCTGTTTTATGTGATAATGTGGAGGCCATGAATTTCGGCGGCGACGGAGTAATTGTCTGCACGCCAACTGGCTCCACGGCATATTCCCTGTCGGCAGGCGGCCCAATTGTTGAGCCGCTTTCGGAAAACATCACAATTACGCCAATCTGCGCCCACAATATTATGACAAAACCTCTAGTTGCTTCCCCTCGGCGGGAAATCAAGGTTTGTATTGGCAGGATCGGCCGAAAAAATGCATTTTTATCCGTTGATGGTGGAAGGGCTGTCCGGCTGTGTGCAGGTGACGTGGTCACTGTGACGCGGTCGGCGCTGTACACGAAGCTGTTGCGGTTAAAAAATAAAAGTTTTTTTGAAATTATAAATAGTAAGTTGAAGTGAGGAGTGTGACCAAGTGAAAAACAAAAGACAAGCCAAGATTTTGGAAATTATTGCGGAAAAGGACATCGAAACGCAGGAGCAACTACTGCAAGAGTTAAGGGCTGCCGGCTTCACTGGCACCCAGGCGACTGTTTCCCGCGATATTAAAGAACTGCGAATCGTCAAAGAGCTTACGCCGCTTGGCGCGTATCGCTATGCGCCGTCGGCAAATGAAACGACCAGCACGTTCTCTAACCGACTCAACACAATTTTCAAGGAATGTGTAATCAGCTACGACTTTGCGCAGAACATCATCGTTGTCAAAACCTTGCCTGGTTTGGCGTCGGCAGCCTGCTCGGCGGTCGATGCGATGAGTATGTCTGTTGTGGTCGGCACACTGGCCGGCGATGATACGGCGCTGATTATTATGCGCGATAATGATTCTGCGCTGAATTTTTGTAACGAAATTAAAAAATTGCTGAACAAGTGATTTGCTTGTCTGCGGTCTGGGGGAATTGCAATGTTGTCATTGCTTCATATTGAGAATATTGCGGTGATTGAACAGGCGGATATTACCTTCGACCGCGGCTTTAACGTCCTCACCGGCGAAACCGGTGCCGGTAAATCGATTGTAATCGATGCAATTTCTGCCATATTAGGCGCAAGAACCTACCGTGACGTCATTCGTACCGGCAGCCAAAAGGCATTCGTCAGCGCTGTGTTCCAGGATATCAGGGAGCTGTCGTGGTTCGATGAATATCATGTAAATTATGAGCCGGAATTATTGATTCAACGTGAAATCACGCTGGACGGACGCAATGTCTGCAAGGTCAATTCCCAGCCGGTCACGGTTGCGGTGCTGCGCCAGCTTGGCGCGCAACTGATCAATATCCACGGCCAGCATGACAGCCAGCAGCTGTTTGACGAGGAGCAGCATTTGAGTTTCTTGGACAGCTTTGCAAAAGACGAAGCCCTGCAAACGGCTTACGCCGAACAATATCAAAAGGTACACGCGCTGGAACAGGAAATTCACCATCTGACCATGGATGAGGGAGAAAAGCTGCGCCGGATGGAAACGCTGCGCTACCAAATCCAGGAATTGGAGCGCGCAGAGCTTCGTGCGGGAGAGGATGAAGAGCTCGAGGACCGCCGCAAGCTGCTGCAAAATTCCGAAAAACTGATGTCCGGTCTGATGGAAGCAATTGTGAATCTTTACGGTGATGATGATACGGACGGCGCAAATGGCATGGTGGCTAACGCAGAATATGCGCTTTCGCGCATTGCCCGCTTTGATGACCGCTTGGAGCAGATTTATGAAAAGGTGAAAGACCTGGACTATGCAATTCAGGATGTAGCCGAGGAACTGCGCGATTTGAAGGATGGCTTTGCCTATTCGGAGGATGAGCTGGAACAAATTGAGGAGCGGTTGGATTTGATTCATAAGCTGCGCAGAAAATACGGTGCGACTTGTGAGGATATGCTGGCCTTCTTGGAAAATGCACGGCAAGAACTTGACGAAATAGAATTTGCAGACGACCGCCTGGAGCAACTCAAGGGAAAGCTGCAAGCAGCTAAGCAGCAGGCGGAAAAGACCGCGTTGGAACTGCGTGCCGCCCGACAGGCAGCGGCAAAGGTGCTGGAACAGCGCATTATGGACGAGCTGCACCAGTTGGATATGCCAAGAGTGCAATTTTTGTGCCAATTTGAGCCGACCGAACTAACACCGACCGGCATGGATATGGTGCGGTTTTTGATGTCCGCAAACGTGGGCGAAGCGCTGAAGCCCATGAGCAAGGTCGCTTCCGGCGGCGAATTGGCAAGAATTATGCTGGCCATGAAAAATGTTCTGGCAGAACAGGACGCCGTACCGACGTTGATTTTTGACGAGGTCGATGCAGGCGTTTCCGGTCGTGCAGCGCAGAAGGTAGCTGAAAAATTGTCGGCAGTTGCGCAAAACAAGCAGGTTTTGTGCGTGACGCACCTGCCGCAGATCGCGGCTATGGCGGACACACATATGCTGATTGCCAAGTCCGAACGCAATGGCCGCACATATACCACAGTCACACCGCTGGATCGAGAGGGACGCAAGCAGGAGGTGGCTCGAATTATCGGCGGAGCCAATATTACTGCAACGACTCTACGCAGCGCGGAAGAAATGTTAAAGTGAATTGTCGATCCTTGCTTGAAAATCCTTGACATTTTCACTATTATTTGCTACCATTAGGAATAGAAAATGACGAAGATGGGGAGAGTAACCATGTGACGCTGTGCAGAGAGTCGGCGGTTGGTGGAAGCCGATGAGCTTATATGGAGAAATACACCC
>CAMDZY010000160.1 GCA_945910975.1 uncultured Clostridia bacterium
TAAATGATTGCCCTCCTGAAGAAAGTCGGTAAAAAGTTCTTTGCTCTCATAGGTGTCCAAATCCATAACAAGGAAGTGTTCAAATTCTCCGTTTGGGATATTCCCGAGGCAATTTATATACAGCTTTCCATGGTGAAACAGGAAAGAAGCACTATTCCACGCAGGAAACGGCGCCAGCACCGTATGGTCGCTTCCGTCCAGATTCATTCGAACCAGTTCAAATTTTCCACCCTTATCATGATCAATTGTAATGCCATAAAGAAAACCGTCGTAGTATCCGAATGCAAACGGACTGTAGGCATTGCAGTTTTCGTCATGATGCGCACAATTCGGCTTGTTGCATAATGGGTAAAATGCAGTACTTCCTCTTGGAGAAAAACAGATAAAGTGATCAAGCGGGTCGCTGGTGTTCAGATAATAACATCCGTCTTTGGTTTCCACAAAATTATTCAAAAGATTGACCTGTGCCTTATCGCCGGGATGAAGGTTCTGCGGTGCATCAGGGGCTTTGGGCGTGGTCGTGCAGCTTGTGGTCAGCAGCAGAAGAGCGATCAAAATGAAAACGGTTTTTTTCATGCGAATGCCTCCTTTTTTCGGTAAGCCCTTGAAGAATTTGCACCCCGGAGGACAAGGTGGAGAGCCTCCGGGGTGCAGTTTATTTGGAACTGCCTGCCAGGTTAGGTAGTAGGTTATTAGAAGTTAGGAGTGGGCGGCAAGCAGTTTCCAACGTAGGGAATTGGTGTGGGCACTTGATGGGAAGCCGGACTGCAAGATATTGCCTGCTTCCTTGCCCATATGGCATAACGAGCAAAATTGAAATGTAGGTCTGTCGGATGTGAATCGATTCACCGACCCGGAGGGACAGGGCGATGCCCCTCCGGGGGCGGCTTTATATGGAATCGCTTGCCAAGATTTGTTGGTAGGTTGTTAGGAGCAAAAGGTTAGGGGTTTGATGACAAGCGATTTCCAACGAGGCGTATTGGCACGGACATTTTTTGCCGCGCCGAGGCGGACAGCCGAGAAATGCAACGTAATAATTCAATGATTTTGATGCCTCTAATAATATAGACACACATATTCGCAATTTCGTTACAAGATTTTCGAAAATTTTTTAAAAATTTTTGAAAAAAGTTCGCGACTTAAACGTAAGGGCACTTTTTCGGCCGCAGTGCAACACGGAGAAATGTAAATGATTGCGCGGGAAATCTGCCAATATCAAGAAAAATGCAGCCCACGGCAGTGGGTAATGGATTTGCTGCATTACAAATGATGGTCCAATCTTACCGGCCGGCATTATAGGACAAATTCAAAATCTTGCTGCAAATTTTGAACCAAAAAACGTCCGGCCAACGATTTCACTGCTTGCGATTGTAGAATTTTGAAATAGATCGTGGGAGTTACAGAAATTTTTTTGTGAAAGTTGTTGATATTTGAGAGGAAGATTGCTATAATCATAATGAAATTGCTGCAAGGACAGCGCGAAAGGATGGATATCATGAAACATATGAAACGAATCACCTCGCTGGTACTGGTGCTTGTGATGCTGACAGCGTTGCTGTGTAGCTTTACACTCAACACCTCCGCTGCCAGTTATCACTATAACACCGGTACACGGCATGAGCTTTGCACCTCTTTGAGCGCGCAGGCCAAAGAATATTATGTCGGCGATTATGCATGGGAAAAGCTCTGCAACCTTCCCGGTAGCAGTTCCGGCAGCAGTTTGAAATCCATGAGTTCCGAACTGTATATCACATTGCATAATTTGATGCGTAATTCCATTAAAAACATGGGCACATATAAGAGCCTGCCGCAGCTTTGGCGCTACTCCGATGCACAAAACGGCGTGGCAGGTACGCAGCTGATTTACGCGGATTCAACCAGCGAATCGTTCAACCGCGAGCATGTCTGGCCCAAGAGCCGTGCAAGTTACTACCAGAGAAACGGCGGCTGCGATGTTCACCATCTGCGCCCGTCCGACAACAACGTCAACAGCACCCGCGGCAACCACACCATGGGTGACACCCGCAAGCTCCTGCCCTCCGGCCAGTATAATACATATACCTATGGCGGCAAGCCCGTTTTGTATTACAACGCCAGCTATAACGGCACCGGCATTGTGGAAGTCAACGACAATATCAAGGGCGACGTTGCACGTATTATGCTTTATGTCTATGTCACCTGGAAGCAGCCCAACCTGTTTGAAAATGTTGCTTCTTCCAGTCTGCCCCCGATGGATCCCGATGATGATGCAAACAACGGCATCCGTGTCATGAATGACCTTCCCACCCTGTTGGAATGGATGGAAATTGACCCTGTTGACACTTGGGAAATGAGCAGAAACGACATCTGCGAGGATATGCAGGGCAACCGGAACGTATTCATTGACTATCCGGAGCTTGCATGGCTGCTGTTCAACAAAGACCTGCCCGGCGAATATGACACGCCCTCCGGCTATGCCCACGAACACGGCTCCACCGGCAACTTCACCATCGATGCAAAATCCAACAACGATGCCTGGGGCACCGTTACCGTAAGCGGCCGCACGGTCGTGGCAACGCCCAAGGAAGGCTACGCCGTTTCCGGCTACACCCTCTCTCCGGAGGGCGCTGCTGACGTTACCCGCAACGGCAACAACTTTACACTCACCAAATTGACCGATAATGTGGTGCTGACGGTCACATTTGCGCCCAAAACACCGGCTACCGTGTACTTCTCCGTACCGTCCGGCGTCACCGCCTCCAGCGCAAGCGTCGACACCTATCTTGGCGAAACCGTCACGTTGCCCACTGTAAACGGCACGCCCAACTTGGATGATGGCAACAACTATCGTTTCCTGGGCTGGGTGGAAGCAGCAGTGGAAGACAGCACAGATGCAGATTCTTTGAATATCCTGGAAGCCGGTGACACCTACACCGTTTCCAAGAGCACCACACTGTATGCACTGTACACCTATTTGAAAGAGGATTCCGGCAGCGGACAGGCCGGCGTGTACACGCTGGTCACCAAAGCGCGCGACGATTGGAGCGGCAACTATGTCATCGCTTCGGAGTATGCCTATGCAATGAGCAATGAAGGCCTGGGCAATGCGCTGGCCGCTGTGGATGTTACCGTCAATGAAGACAACACCATTCATACCACAGATTCCTCCATCATCTGGACGGTTACCCGTCAGGCAGACGGCAGCTACACCATTCAGGATACAGACGGCAAGTACCTCAGCTGCTCCGCCGCAAAATCCATTGCGCTTGTGGACGAAGTCATTGACGAAACCACTTCCTGGAATCTGGGCGTAGACCTGGTTGCACCGACCAACAGCAAATGCGGCACGTTGCAGTACAATGCAAATAGCCCCCGCTTTACCACTTATACTTCTTCGCAGAAGCAGCTTGCCCTCTTCGCAGGCTCTACCGGTACGCAGCATTATACTACGCTGGCGACAGGTGGTTCGTGTGACCAGGGTCACGCTTGGGGCGAATGGAAGGTTACGACTGAACCGACCTGCACCGAGGAAGGCGAAGAAACCCGCACCTGTATGCGCTGCGGTGAAACCGAAACCCGCGCGGTTGCCGCGCTCGGCCACGACTATGTGGAAACTGTCACCGAACCGACCTGCACCGAGAAGGGCTTCACTACGCACAAGTGCTCTCGTTGCGGCGATGAATATGTAGACGCCTACACCGATGCCCTCGGCCACGCTTGGGGCGAATGGGAAGTCACCAAGGAAGCAACCGAAGAAGAAGCCGGTGAGGAAACCCGCACCTGCGCGCGTTGCGGTGAAAAGGAAACCCGCGAAACTGCCAAGCTCGATTGCCCGTCCGCAAAATTTGAAGACGTCGATCAAAGCAGATGGTATCACAGTGCAGTCGACTACGCACTTGTGAACAACCTGTTCTCCGGCGTGGATGACACGCACTTTGCACCGAACG
>CAMDZY010000161.1 GCA_945910975.1 uncultured Clostridia bacterium
TTCTGTCCGGCTTATAATAAGCGATTTGCAGCACTGTCGCTTCCGTCGGCACCGGCCACGCTGTGCCATTGTCGTAAAGCGTCAATGAAGCTGTGCGGCTCATACTGTCGCCCTGTTTGACATGCAGCGTCTGGCGGATGCCGTTCTGCTGCATATCCAATTTAATTTCGTGAATAATATTCATTTTTCCTCCTATCTGGCGCGTAGCCGCTGATAAAATTCACTGTTTGGATTGTAAATCTGGCGATACAATCCGCGCAGCGTCCTTTGCACCGACTTTGCAGATGTTGAAACGGTAATTTCGTTTTTTTCTGGATAATACGGATAAACCTTATCCTCTCGAACCTGTACATTTGCGGAAAAGCCCTTGTAACTGTCCACCAGCCGCAGCACGGAGAACAGCGACAGATCCATGTCCGGCCACCTGTCTGCATCGATGCGTTTCAAATCCACGATATCCAGCGTCCAACTCCGTTCCGGCTGCGACGCGGCATCCACGCGCTTTTGTGCATCGTCCCGCAAGGATTCAACATCGGTATAGCGCTCATCCTTCCACACAGCGCAGATGATTTGATCTGTATAGGTCAAATTCTCCACATAGTCCTTCCCATCATTGACGGACGCAATGCGCAGACCGTCCTTGCCGATTGGGTAAAGCCGCGTGTACAAGTCCGTACTTTTCCCCTTGAACATAGGCACGCTGCGCAGGTTCACAGTGTCAACCGCATACGCATTGGACAGGGGCTTCTCTTCCGGGTACAGCAGTGTCGCTGTTTTGCTGTGGGTATCAAACCGGATCGCGCATTCAAAGGTTTCTTGCATCTGCTCTGCAATTTCCAGCGGTGTGGGCGCATCCATTTCGATTTCCCGCTTTTTCTGTTGAATCGTTGCATCTTTCACTGTCCAGTCGGCCGGAGCGACAGCGGAAAGCACGGCGGCCGCTGTGCGATTTAGGCTTTTGTATTCAATGTACAGTCGCGTTTGCCAAGCACTCAAATCCAGCCTGCAGCCAATATTTGCATCGTGCGTACCGGCATTGATTTGCTTTACAGTGTAAATCTGATGCTCCGTCGTTTCGAGTATACGCGATTCTTCCTGTAACACGCGGTACGCAGGGTCGGAGATCGACACCTCAAAATGCAGCTCATCCAGGCCATTCTCCATGTGCTGGATGTAGTATGCATCCGTTGCAATCTGCATCCCATTTTCAATTTGCAGCATCCAACCACCTCACAAAAAAGTTGGCGTATACGTCAGTATGGCTTTTTTATTTGCAACCACAATCGTTTCTACAGCCACCTTTAATACATTTTCACCCGGCGCCAGATAGGGAAAATCCGTCCATTCGATTTGATTGGTCGCATTGATGCCACCAACCGTGAATATTTTATTGACGCCGTCCAAAACCAAATCGCCGTTTAACGGTTTGCTATAGTGCCAGTGGATTCCGTTCAGCCATATATCCAAAAAATCCCCGCTATAGCTGCTTTGCGGCAAATAAATCACGCAGTCTGTTTTTGCCACGTTACTGTGGCACCAGATTTTCGCATCATTCGGAATCACCTGCGCCGCGATTTCCTCCCCACGGTGACGAGTGACCCGGCAGCGGCATTCAACCGTCGTAACCAACTCACGCTCGGTATAAGGCGTTGCAATTTCTACAAGCACCGCACGATACCAGTACCCGTCAAAGATGTCGATGCGCACCGGCTCAGCGCCCAAAAAGAGCGCTTCAAACTCCGACTGATTTCTGGTACGGACATAATTGTCCTTCCCAAAGAAGTCAATTCTGCACGTCAAATACCTCGCCCCGCGCCGGTTGTGCAAAGGCTGCAAAGCCGACCGATTTGCGCCTTGGAAAACGCCTGCATCAACCTCACAGGACGTAATGGTCGGGTATGACTGCATCTTCGCACTGTATTCCGACAGTGCATGACCGCCAATTATAACAGGCAACATATCACATCACCCCGAATTCCTGTTCTATGCCGATATACTCGGCGCTGGCGCGGGCAAATTCTCTGCCGTCGATTTCCAGCGGTACGGCAATGGTGGCGTGCAGCTGCACGGTGCTGCGCCCGACACTGGCGGGACTTCCCGCGCCGATATATGCCAGCTGGGGCGCTGTCTGATGGATGGATTGCAGTGCCGTCTGCGTCTCCTCGGCAGTCAATACGCGCTCCCCACCATGGAAATAGACCAGTTCGGGGCCCGCTTCGCCAACGAGCGCAAGACCTGACAGCGCGTAATCCGTGCCGGATGCGTAGGCGCTGTAGTGCGAATTTTTATAACTTGAATTTGCTGATCTCTGGGTGTTTGCTGCCGCATTGGCTGCGGCATCCCTTGCATCCATAATCTGCTGGTACTTCGCCCAGGCGGCTTCAAAGTCCGGCAAGCCGTTTAGCAACTCTCTCGTCATACTGTCGGATGCATCGATGCCGAGTTGCGTGGCAATCTTGACCATAGCCGTTTTCTCGTCCTCTACAACACCAGTGTACTCCACCATGGCGTCGGAAAAGCCTTGCTTGCCCTCGCTGACCTTGCCGTATTTCTCGTTGAGTTCTTGAATTTCCTCATCTGTGAGAAGCACCATATTGGCAAGCATTTCCGCATGCTCCGTCGAACCGTCGCTGAGTTCCTGCAACAAACCTTGGTCGATACCGCGTTCTGATGCCAGCTGCATATTTGTCGCGTAGGTATCCATATACGCCAACTCCGAATCCAACGCGTCCATAAAGCCGCGCCCGGATTCCTGCGCAGATTCCACCGTGATCTGGCTGATTTTATCAACCGTTTCGCCCATATTGTTGAACAGGCCAATCTGGCCGTCAATGCTGTTGTATGCCGTGGCATAGGCGGAATCATAAGCTGTTTTCAGCCGTTCTGACGCCGTTTGCCATGCATCCGCTGCGGCTTGCGCCTGATTGGCAAATACGCTCGTCTGACCGGCTGCGTTTTGGGTGCTATCGGCGTAATAGTTGTAAGCGTCTTTTGCTTCGTTGACTTGTTCGGCGTTTTTTTCGATAATCCCGCTGCTTTCCTCGATTGCTTCATCGATTGTGGAAATTCTGTCATCCAGATCGGCGATTTTCATTTCTGAGATATCTTGAATCTCCCCGCCAACTGCCTGAATTTGGTCTTGCAGTTCATTGAGCCGTCCTATTGCCGCGCCGTAGTCGTACGCCTGATCCCCACGAGCCGCAGCATCGTTATACTCATTCTGCAGTCGTGTTTGTTCTGCAATCAGATTATTTTGCTCCGCTTGTTTTTTCTG
Organism: uncultured Clostridia bacterium; assembly: GCA_945910975.1. Taxonomy (GTDB): domain Bacteria; phylum Bacillota; class Clostridia; order Oscillospirales; family Oscillospiraceae; genus JAKSPM01. The sequence continues at coordinate 3,275 of CAMDZY010000161.1, forward strand.
TAAGGAATCTTCTAAAATCGAACGTTCAATAAGCAGGTTTTTCCGCTCCGCCTGCCGGGTATACAGTTCCGCTTCCGCTTCGGCCTGTGCCTGAATTTGTTCTTTGTATTTTTCCTGCAAAGCCTGTGCGACCGCCAACTCATACCAATTGTCAATCTGCGCCTGTAAAGCGTCCGCGCCATCAACCAGCAAGCCGGTCTGCTCATCAATTTCAAGGTTCAGATCCGGCATGACGGTGCGCAGCTTTTCAACGGTATCGGCGTACTCCTTTGTCTCTGCCGCCGTCATAGACTGTTGACTTTCCAACTCCTCCAGACGGTTGGCATAGGTTCTGGCAAGAGACGCCGTACCTTCAATTTCGTCGCAGGTCTTGGTATAGGCCGCCTCCGATTCGGCAACCACCGTTTCCAGATTTCGGGATGCAGTGGTCATATCTTCCAAGGATTCCCCCGCCCGATCGGCGCTTGCCGCCAACGTAGCAATACCAACGCCCAGCGCCGCCACAGCGCCAACAGCAAGTACAATTGGATTGGTTGCCATCGCCATAGTCAGCTTCAATGTTGCCGATTCTGCCAGTTTTGCCTTCAACGTGTACCCAGTCAGCGTAACC
>CAMDZY010000162.1 GCA_945910975.1 uncultured Clostridia bacterium
CATTGCTAACTGAATGACATTGGTTTTGATACAGCTCCTTTCAGTGCGTCAAAAATGTCCGATTTGCACCGCACCAAAGCCTCCCCTGTGTAAGGGGAGGTGGCAAAAATCGAAGATTTTTGCCGGAGGGGTTGTGCGGTAGGGAGTTACGAATTTGCATTGATTTTCGGCAAAATCGCACTGCTTCCTGCGACAATCCCTCAGTCACGCTGACGCGTGACAGCTCCCTTTACACAAGGGAGCCTTGGACGCTCCCGCGCCAGTGGGGATTCTTTGACAGCCTGAAAGGGGCTGAGTCAAAACTTCTGTTTTGATACAGCCCCTTTGGATATGTTATTCGTTCCCCCGTACCCGTTCGAGCACTTCTAACGGGAGCTGCTGCGATACGGTATAGGCTTCGTCCTTTGCAAGACTTGCTACGATTTGGTTGTACTGTGCGGCGGTGAAATTGGAAAAGCGCCACTGTGTGGTGTCCAGCATGACCGCGTTGCCCCATTGCAGGTCATAGCGGAGGGTTTGCCCACAATAAAACTGATTCCATGCACCGGAATCCAACGCCTGCAATGCAGACAAGCTCACGCCGGCGTAGTTTTTCACAGCAAAAGTCAGCATTGTGTCCGCCGCTTCCGGCATTTGCACCAAAATGCCGGGGTCAGTGCCGATCAAGTCGATTCCGGCATCGGCTGCCTGCTGCGCCCTTTCCATCTCAAAGCCCATACTGCCGCAGACAAACGCCATTTCGATGCCCTCCGGCAGCGGTTCGGCTCCAAAAACAGTGGAAATTGTGACCTGCTTGCCCAAATTCTGCGCGGCGCGGTCTGCGCCCTGATAAAACCCGCTTCGGTACAGCAGCGTCTGCTCGTCCTCCGCTTCGCCCCAAAAGGCGAGCCGTTCAAAGCCTTCCATCCCGGCCGCATAACCGGCGAGAAAGCCTGCCTGTTCGACGGCAAAGGTCAGGTTGCAGACATTTTCCGCAGGTGCCGGCACCGTGCCGTCCAGCACCAGAAAATAGGTGCCCTGATACACTGATTGCGCATCGGCCACCGTGGCAGAGGCCTGCCCGGCTGCCATCACGATGGCGGAAGGCGCCATGTCCCAAACGGACTGCTCAATGGTCTGCCCAAGCGCCTGCACGGTATCGGCGGACAGATAGCAGGCCTCCTGCTGCGTGTCGGTTTGCAGATATTCGCACAGACCCCGCCAGGCACCTGCACCGGAGCCGACCGTTGTGGATGCAGTGACCAGAATCGGCCTGTGGTAATACTGTTCCTCCGGAACGACCGGCGTATATGCTCCGGTATTGGTTAAATTTAACGCCGCATCCGACGGCATCGGCGCATCCTCCCAGAGCATGGCAAACGCTGCCAATACAACCACCAAAACCGCCAGCGCTCCGCCCAGCAGCGCGCGTCCCCACGATCGTTTCAACGAAAGCGCCCTCCTTCCGCCTGTTTTCTATACTTTACCAGTATTTCCCCAAAATTGCAATGCTCCGGCGGAATTTGGCAGAGAAAATTCTGAAAAATAGCGAATTTTTGTTGAATTGCAAAGCAAAGTGTGCTAAGATTATGTTGTATGAATCTGTGTACTGATTTGATTGGGCACAGTTGCAATATTGATTTTACTGATTACATAGGAGGCAATCACAATGAGCGTAGTTGACATTATGGATCGGAGAAATACCTTCTCCTTTGAGGTTTTCCCGCCGAAGACAGACGTTGGCATGGAAAAGCTCTGTGGCGAAGGCGGCGTTCTGGACAAGCTGTACACCATGAACCCCGATTATATCTCCTGCACCTACGGTGCCGGTGGCACCAATGTCGGCAAGAACCTTGAGGTTCTCAAGAAGATTCAAAAAGACGGCAAAACCACGCCTGTCACCCACTTCACCTGCATCGGCAACACCAAGGACGACATCCGTGAAAAGCTGCAAACCTATCTGGATAACGGCATTGACCATATCCTTGCGCTGCGCGGCGACCTGCCCTTTGGCTGGCAGGGCACCAACGGCGATTTGCACTATGCAACCGAGCTTGTCAAGTTCATCCGTCAGGAATTTGGCGACAAGTTCACCATCGCGGTAGCCGGTTCTCCCGAAGGCCACATTCAGTGCCGCAGCCTGGAAGCGGATATTTCTTTCCTGAAGCAGAAGCAGGATAACGGCGCGGATTACGTCATTTCTCAGCTGTGCTGGGACATGGATCAGTTCCGCTATTGGCTGGACGCCGTGCGTGCAGCAGGCATTACCATGCCCATCGATATCGGCATCATGCCCATCACCACCATCTCCGGCACCATCACCAATGCCCTCAGCCGTAACGCCTGCGTGATGGATCGCAAGCTGTGCGAGATCATCTCCAAGTACTGGATCTTCCCGAACCCCTATGACAAAGAACCGTTCGACGCCGATGCAGCCCAGAAGCGTGAGGACTTCCGCAAGGCCGGCCTCGATTACACCATCGAACTGATCGACCAGTACCGCGCCTGCGACATCAGCGGCATCCATCTGTATGCGCTGAACAAGTACGAGGATGTGGCTTACATCGCTAAGCAGTCCGGTATCATTGATCTGATTTAAAAGGAGCAAAACCATGGCTACACATACCATTGCAGTTGCCGGAAAAGGCGGCGTGGGGAAAACGACCACCTGCGGCATGATGATCGACTATCTTTGCAAAAAGAAAGCGGGTCCTCTGCTGGTGGTGGATGCCGACGCCAATTCCAATTTGAACGAAGTACTGGGCGTGGAGGTGGAAACCACCCTCGGTGAGATCCGCGAGCAGATGGCGCACGCGGAACTGGCGGGCAGCATTCCACCCAACATGACCAAGGCCGACTGGGCGGAGATGCGCTTCAACGATGCCCTGATCGAACAGGACGACTACGATATGCTGGTAATGGGCAGAACCCAGGGGAAGGGCTGCTATTGCTACGTCAACGGCGTGTTAAAAACGCAGCTTGACAAGTATGTCGGGCAGTACCGCTACACCGTCATCGACAATGAGGCAGGATTGGAACACATCGCCCGCGGCACCTTGCCCCATGTGGACACGCTGCTGCTGGTTTCCGACTGCTCCCGCCGCGGCATTCAGGCGGTCGGACGTATTGCGGAAATGGTCAGGGAAATGCAGCTCAATCCCGGCAGAATGCTGCTGATCGTCAATCGCGCGCCCGGCGGCGTTTTGAATGCAGGTGTGCAAGAGGAAATCGACCGCTTTGGCCTTGAGCTGGCGGGCGTACTGCCGCAGGATGACACGGTATTCCAATATGACTGCGATGGCAAGCCCAGCTCGCAGGTGCCGGACGATTCGCCGGTCAAGGTCGCACTTCGCAAAATCATGCAAACATTAAATTTTTAAATTCGGAAACATCTTGCGTGTTTCTATGATACAAGGGGGATAAACCTATGTCTTTTGTTCCAAAGACGCAGGCGTTCAATGCCAAAATCAACACCGTCACCCTCGGCACGGGGGATAAGGCCGTGACACTTGGCGGTCAGAACGTTCTGCCGTTCTATACCTTTGACGCAGAAATCACCAATCCGCCCAAAATCGGTGTGGAAATCACCGATGCCGGCATGGCAATGTGCAATATGCCCGGCTTGAAGGAATTCTATGCAGGCTGCGAAACCGTTGCCGACATGGCAAAGCGCGCCGAACAGATGGAGGGCGTCAGCTTTGTGTGCTTGCACCTTGAGGGCGCAGACCCCAACGGCGAAAACAAGTCCGTGGAGGAATGCGTTGCGCTTGCAAAGTCCGTTGCCGATGCAACCGAGCTGCCGATCGTTGTGATGGGCTGCAAGAACATTGAGAAGGACACCGAACTGTTCAACAAAATCGCCGAAGCACTTGCAGGCAAGAATATCCTTGTCCTGTCCGCCCG
>CAMDZY010000163.1 GCA_945910975.1 uncultured Clostridia bacterium
ATAGCCGTCTGACAACCCCCACAGGGCAAAGGTCAGGCCAAGCGCACTGACCGCGCAATAGGGCAATTGTGCTGTTTTCAGCGCGGTGACGGCATCGATTGCAACCAATACGGTGGAAACTGCGCACAGCGTTTCCAAACCGATTTGCAGTCGGAAAAGCTGCTCGAAGCCCTTGACCAGAACATTATAGGCCAAAAGCACACAAAGCGCCCACAGCACAACACTGAGCGTGCCGACCGTGCGGGAATTGGCGAGGAACGGGATCCAATTGAGCCGATATTCCTGATAGACCAACAGTGCCAGCAAAAGAACGGACAGTACGGCGCAAAGCGGAAGTCGCAGGCGAGAGGTTCCCAACTGCCGACTGCACGCTTTTCGGAGCTGCTCCGGTGTGGGTGCAGGCTGCGGCGCCGGGCACGGTTTTTTGGCGGGCGGCTTTTTTGCAGCTTGCTTGCGTGGCTGCGGCACCGGGGGTGCAGGGGATCGCTTGGCTGCGACAGGAGGCGGGGCAGTGTGTTTGCTGTGCCTTGGTGCTTCCGGTCTTGGGGAGGCGGATGGAGCCGACTTTGCCGGAGCAGGGGGAGCCTGCCTTGGACGGGGTGCTTTTGGTGCTTGCACCGGTACTTTTTTGGCTTCCGGGCGATGGGGCCGTTGCGGCGGTCTGCTTTCCGGGGCGGCCGACACCGAGATGGGCGGCTGCGGAACCGTGGGCGGAACGGAAGCTGCGGGCTTTGATTGCACCGCCGGTTTCGGTTGCTCCGCGGGCTTTGGCGGCGCAACAGGCTCCGGCGGCTGTGCAGGTGTGGCATTGTGCGTCGGCGGTGGTGTTTGTGCCGGGGCGGAGCCAAATTCGCGCATAATATCCTCCAGAGTGAATGTGACCTCCTCCGGCTCGGCAACAGTATTTACTTGTTGCGGTATGCGCTTTTTTTTCTTCATGTTGATTAACTCCGTTGTCTGACAGCTTCGTACAGCATAATCGCTGCGGCGGCCGATGCATTGAGGGAGGAAATCTCTCCCCGCATGGGAATGCTGACCTTAAAATCGCAGGTGTCGGCGACCAGACGGCTCATGCCGTCGCCCTCGTTGCCAATTACAATGGCGGCAGCGCCTTTTAAATCGGCGCGGTACAAAGGCGTGTCGCCGTCGGCGGCCGTACCGAAAATCCAGATGCCGCGCTGCTTCAATTCGTTCATTGTGGCGGCAATATTCGATACGCGTGCCACCGGCATATATTCCAGCGCCCCGGCAGAGGTCTTACCGACGACCGCCGTCAGGCCGACACTGCGCCGCTTGGGAATGATGACGCCGTGCGCACCGGCACACTCTGCAGTGCGGATAATTGCGCCGAGATTGTGCGGGTCATTGAGTTCGTCACAGATCACCAACAGCGGCGGCTGTCCCTTTTGCTCTGCACGGTGCAGGATATCGTCAATGGTTGCATACTCATGCGCGGCCGTCACGGCGAGGATGCCCTGATGCGCGCCGGTTTGGCTCATGGCGTCCAGCTTGCGGCGGTCAACATTGACAAGGACGGCGCCTGCCTGCTTTGCCTGTGCTGCCAGATGTGCCAGCGCACGATCGGTTTCCCCGGCGGCAAGATAAACCTTGTCGATGGGGCGACCGCTGCGCAGCGCTTCGGTAACGGCGTTTCTGCCCTCAATGATATTTTCCTCGTCCCGGTCGGATTGCAGACGGGAATGGCGGCTGAATTCTCGCTTTTGTGCCATTTGTTTCCCTCCATATTCATTCATGCACATATTATAACAAAAAAATACGGATTTCTCAACTACCAACTTGCGTTCATAGAAAATTTACAGCGAATTTTTTTTGGAAGATTGCGGGAATTCAAATTTTATGATAGAATGATGGACATAATGAAATATAGGAAGGGGGCTGCTTATGAATCAGGACAATAATTCGAACCACAAGCAGGATCCAAAAAATAATCGTTCGCCGCGGCTGATTGTCACGGTGATCTTTGTTGCGCTGTTGATTACGCTGGGCTTCAATATGCTCTTTGAATCGCTGACCACGGCCAGGCAGGAAGAAATCAGTTACAACGAATTCCAGCAGATGCTGGAAAAAAATGAAATTGAAGAAGTCACTTTTGAGGGTGACCATCTCAATATCCTTACGAAGGAAGAAAGTAAAAAGGCGGCTGGCGCACGCACGGTTTATTACACCGGCGTGATCAGCAACTATGTCATGAACGACCTGGTGGAGCAGTTACAGACCAAAGAGGTCAAGTATCAATCCATTGTTGCCCAGCAGGAAAGCCCCATTGTGACATTTATCGTTTCGTGGGTGCTGCCGATGGTGCTGATGTTTGGCCTGCTGATGCTGCTGTACCGCATGATGGCAAAGCGCATGGGCGGTATGGGCGGCATTGGTGGCATTGGCCAAAGCAAGGCAAAGGTCTATATGGAAAAGGAAACCGGCGTGACCTTCGCCGATGTGGCAGGCCAGGATGAAGCCAAGGAATCGCTGGTGGAAATCATTGATTTTTTGCACAACCCTCAAAAATATGCCGCGATCGGTGCAAAGCTGCCGAAGGGCGCTTTGCTGGTCGGCTCTCCCGGCACCGGCAAGACGCTGCTGGCCAAAGCCGTGGCAGGCGAGGCACACGTGCCGTTTTTCTCCATATCCGGCTCCGATTTCGTGGAGATGTTTGTGGGCGTTGGCGCAAGCCGTGTGCGTGATTTGTTCCAGCAGGCGGCAAAGGTCGCTCCGGCAATCATCTTTATTGACGAAATCGATGCCATCGGCCGCAGCCGTGACAGCAAAATGGGCGGAAACGATGAACGGGAACAGACGCTGAACCAACTGCTGTCGGAAATCGACGGCTTCGATTCCAGCAAGGGTGTAGTGATTTTGGCGGCAACCAACCGTCCGGAAATTCTGGACAAGGCACTGCTCCGCGCGGGTCGCTTTGATCGCCGGATCATCGTTGACAGGCCGAATCTGGAGGGACGGTATCAGACGCTTCGTGTGCATACACGCAATATTAAACTCGCCGAGGATGTCGACCTGCACAAGATCGCACAGGCAACAGCTGGTGCAGTCGGCGCTGACTTGGCAAACCTGGTCAATGAAGCAGCACTGCGCGCCGTGCGACTGGGACGTCACGCGGTCAACCAGCAGGATCTGCTGACCTCTTTCGAGGTGGTCATTGCCGGTACGGAGAAGAAGGGTACTGTGCTGACGGACATTGAAAAACGGATCGTGGCTTATCATGAAATTGGTCACGCGCTGGTCGCTGCCTTGAAAAAACACACCATGCCGGTGTCTAAGGTTACCATCATCCCGCATACCTCCGGCGCGCTGGGCTACACCATGCATATGCCGGAGGAGGAAAAATATATCAGCACCAAGGAAGAACTGCTGGTGGAACTGGAAACCCTTTTGGGTGGTCGGGCGGCTGAGCAGGTGGTGTTTGGCGCACAGACGACCGGCGCTTCCAACGACATCCAACGCGCTACCGAACTGGCACGTCAGATGGTTACACAGTACGGTATGAGCGAAAAAATCGGCCTGATGGCGTTGGCATCGGTGGAAAATGAATACTTGGGCGGCAACGCCTACATGGACTGCGCGCAAAGCACGGCGGCAGAGGCGGACAAGGAAGTTCACGCCCTTTTGGAGCAGTGTTACAAGGCTGCCAAGCAACTGCTGCAAGAGCACCGCGCGTTGCTGGATGAGGTATCGCTATATCTGCTACAGCGTGAAACGATCACCGGCGATGAGCTGATGGCCTATATCGATGCCGACCAGAATCACAAGGCGCAGGACGAGTGAGCAAACACATCCAATCCGACAAGTGAAGAGTCAAAAAAGGGCTGTTTCAAAATGACAATTTCTGATTATTTTGAAACAGCAT
>CAMDZY010000164.1 GCA_945910975.1 uncultured Clostridia bacterium
AATGCCAAGAATTGAAGCACGAATTGAAGAAATTAAGAAAAGACAGTCGCAGATTGCTACAGAAATTGACGGCGACGGCGCCGATCTTGACGCTTTGGAAAAAGAAGCACGGGGTCTGAGCGAAGAATTAAGAAACCTGCGCACCAGCGCAGAGCGGAAAGAAAAAATCCGCAACGCGCTGAAAAACGAAACGGCGCATATTGTGCGGCCTGATGAAGTGCCAGAGCAGCGAATTTACGATGCAGATTCCACGGAGTACCGCAGCGCGTTCTTTAAGAACTTGCTGGGCGTTGAGTTGAACCGCGAGGAACGCGCAGCGTTTGTCCATACTACCGCGAATACAGCCAACGTATTGCCCACGCAAACGCTCAACAACATTTGGGATTTGGTAAGCACCCAACATTCCATTATGGGAGATATCACCGTCTACAGAACCGGCACTATCATTGAAGTGCTGAAGCACACGGCAATTGCAGCCGGTGACGCTGCCACTGTCAGCGAGAACACTGCCAACGAAGATGAAAAGAACACTTTTGCAAAGGTAACGTTGTCCGGAAAAGATTTTTCCAAGTCTGTCGACATCTCCTACGCAATGGAGCGCATGAGCGTTGATGCGCTGGAATCCTATCTGACTGGTGAAATCGCAAGACAGCTGGGCGCAGCCATGGCGACCGATGTGGTTACACAAATCAAAGCAGACATGGCGGAAGCGAATGCAAGCACAACGGCTGCTGTCGGTAAAATCGATTTTGCCGAGCTTGCGGAAGTGTTTGGCAGCCTGGAGCGCGCAGACCATGTGTGCGTGTATGCCAAGCGCTCTACTGTGTACAAATACCTGGTCGGTATGGTAGACAGCAATAAGCGCCCGATTTTTCAGCCGTCGGCGCAGGTCGGCGCGGAGGGCGTTGTTCTGGGTGCACAAATCAAAATTGAAGACGCCGTTGCAGACGGTCAGCTTCTGATCGGCGACGCATCGAAAGTCGTTTACAACATGGTGCAGGACATCATGATTGAAAACGATCGCGATATCAAAAAGCACGTCACAACGTATTCCGGATACGCACGTGGCAGCGGTGCCTTGATCGCCGACAAGGCATTCGCAACGCTGACTGTCAAGACAGCAGCGTCTTAATGAAAGCACGCTCCGGGGCATCCAACGCGCCCCGGAGCGCAAAGGAAGGGATTGCGGATGCTTGGAAAAGTAAAAACTGCGCTTAGGGTCACTACTGATGCTTTTGACGGCGAATTGTCCGACCTGATTAGCGCCGCTGTTGCGGATTTGCAGATTGCCGGTATCACCGAGCCGGACACAACGCAGCCTTTGATTACCCGCGCCGTTATCACCTATTGCAAGTTGCATTTCGGCGAACCGGCAGACCCGGCCAGACTAAAGACGGCATACGACGAGCAGAAAGCGCAGCTGCAAATGGCCAGCGGCTATACCGATTGGGGTGGTCGTAATGGATAGAAGCGATATGCTGCATCTGATCACCACGACTTACGTAAAAGACAGCATTGGACAACAGGTTCCGGTGGAGCAGTCTACGCCGGTGTTTTGTGCCGTGCAGAGCATCTCTGCAGCAGAATTTTCCAGCGCGGGGCAGTTGGGGCTAAAGCCGGAATACCGCTTTGTCTTGTTTGCTTATGATTACAGCGGTCAAACGCTCGTGGAATATCGCGGTGTGCGATATTCCGTGTACCGAACGTATCTGGCAGGAAATGAGCAAATAGAGCTTTACTGCGAACGAAAGGCGGGGACTGTATGAGCATAAAAGTCGGCATCACACCTGACGATTTGACACAGGCGGTTAACGATGCATTAAACAAATACGTTTCCGGCGTTGCCGTAACAATGAAAGACGCAATCAGCGAAACCGCAAAAGAAACCGTACGCCAATTGAAAAGGACATCCCCGCGCCGTACAGGTGACTACGCCAAGGGCTGGAAGCAAAAGGTCTTATTTGAAAACAGTCACGAGATACGTATTAAAGTCTATAACGGAAGTCACTACCGGCTTACGCATTTGCTGGAGAAAGGGCACCGGCCCGGCGGGAGAAATCACAGCGCATTCGTTCCCGGCCACCCCCATATTCAGCAGGCAGCAGATACCGCAGCGGATGAAGTTTTGCGGAAAATCAAGCGGGAGGTTAGCGGATGACGCTAGAACAACTATACAATCGGTTGGCAGCGACAGGCTTGCCACTTGTCTATGGACAATTTGAGGATCTACCTACACCGCCGTATATCGTATATGTGGCCAATGGCGTGAACGAGTTCTACGCAGACGGTAGGGTATATTTCTCCGCTACGCGGGTCATTGTGTCGCTGTTTACCAAGTGCAAAGATATGCAGGCAGAAGCAACGCTAGAGACAGCACTGCTTGGACTGGGTTATAAAAAAGTCGAAACATACTACTCGGATGAAAAAATTTATGAAATCACCTATGAATTGGAGGTTTGAACACTATGGAAAATGAAAACAAGGTCAGATTCAATCTTTTAAATGTTCACTACGCAAAATTGACAGGAAATACATACGGCACTCCCGTCCCGATTCCCGGTGCGGTATCTCTGGATTTGTCGCAGGAAGGCGAATCCGAGCCGTTTTACGCAGACGGTGTAAAATATTACGTTTCTGTTTCCAACAACGGCTACTCTGGCAGCTTGGAGGTTGCAAGATATCCGGAAGCAATGCTGAAGGACATTTTTGGATTCACCGAAGATACAAACCACGTTCTTGTTGAATCGACCAACGCGGAAAATTGCCCGTTTGCGCTGCTGTTTCAAATTGACGGCGATGCAACACCGGAACTTTATGCTTTGTACAACGTAACAGCTACGCGGCCTAACATCAACAGCAAAACCAACGAAAACACAAAGACGCCAGGAACGCAAAGCGTTGACGTGGATTGCGCTCCGAACGAAAGTGGGCTGATTAAGGCCAACACGCAGGCGGCAACACCCACATCGGTAAGGGGCAATTGGTTTAAAGAAGTATATATCCCGAATCCTGCGGCTGGTGGCGCGGAGGTATAAGCAATGGAAAAGACGATCCGGATCGGCAACGCCGATGTAAAATTCAAGGCAACCGCACTGACTCCTCGTCTGTATCGTGCCAAGGTCGGGCGGGATATGATTTCCGACCTGATGCAGCTGCAAGACGCACTCAAAAACAGGCAAGACGGCGTTTCTTTCTCCGCGCTCGACCTGGAAATTTTCGAAAATGTTGCCTACATCATGGCAAAACAAGCCGACGCCACAGTTCCCGCTACAGCCGAAGAATGGCTCGACACATTTGAGGTATTCAGTATTTACCACATCCTGCCGCAGTTGCTGGAACTCTGGGGCGAAAATGTGAAAACGACATCGGAACCAAAAAACGCATAAGGTCAACCACAAGACCGAACACTGGCGCGCTCTTTATGCTCCGGTGTTCGGAATTGGGGTTGACCTTCGAGGATTTGGACAATATGACGGTCGGCATGGTATACGATATGCTGATCGAAAAGTCAAACGACCACGAAAAATACCCATACATAGCAACGCAGAATGACATTGAAAAATTCTTTAAATGATTGGAGGTGCAGCGATTGGCAGGAAAAAGCGACAGAATCGCAGGCATTACGATTGAACTTGGCGGCGACACTACAGGGCTTTCCAACGCACTAAAGGGAACCAACAGCCAAATCAAGTCTACAAAAGACCAGCTAAAGGATGTCGAAAGGCTGCTAAAGCTGGACCCGACCAACACGGAACTGCTGGCACAAAAGCAGCGCTTGCTTTCAGAACAGATCAGCGGCACAAAAGACAAGCTATCCACGCTGAAAGACGCAGAAGCGCAGGTACAGCAGCAAATGCAGGAAGG